>JANQEH010000207.1 GCA_028278455.1 bacterium | reverse complement strand
TGATATGCCTTATCGAGGCATCTATCTTTTCGTCCATATCCTTTGGAAACCAGTGACCGATATTCGGTGTAACTATGAACTGGTATTGAGACCCTGCTTTTTTTAACCACTCCACCATTTCCTTTTGAACAGATAATCTCGGATCCATTTCATTTGTTATTATTGATCCCCTTAGCCCCCTGCTGACAGAGTCTGCGATCTTTTCTTCAGTAAAACTCGCCGGTTTGGCAGGGCAGAGAGCGATATATCCTGAAACCGGTATTAGATCGCAGAGCGCAATCTCCATTGCTGCTACACCTCCGGCAGAGAAACCGCCTATTATGATCTCGTCTTCATCTATTTTATAATCTCCGGCAACTTTCTTATACGCATCAACTAATTCTCGCTTAGATACTTCTATATCTACCGTCCACGCATAAACATCCATACCTACAAGCAGGGACGACTGAACATAAGCTGTGACAAACTCTTTTTTCATGAGACCAGATGTCCAGCGAGGTTTGAAATTAGTGATAGTGCTCGAGCCTCCGTGAAGGGCAATAAATAAGGGGTATTTCTTTTCAGGATTGTAATTTTCCGGTGTTACTACAAGCAGTTCAGGTTTGGCTTTTACCTGCGCCTCCTGCCTCATCTCCTCATTTTTTTCAAGCATCTTTTTAAATCCATCCAGATCTTTATATGGTTTAAAAAAATCTCCCCTGAAGGAATATATGTTATACCATATGCCTTTCTCGTGACCGTAATTAAGTATTTTAATCCCTTCTTCATACTTATTCAAATGGGAATAGACTATTGATAGATTCATCAGATTCACTTCAAGCCGTTCAGGAAAGATCTTTAAATGATTTTCAAGAAGAACTGCCGCATCATCATACTTCTTCTGCTGATAAAGTGTACCGAAATATTTCCGCATTTCAAAATAGTCCGAAAACTCATTTCTCTTTATATTTTCCTGACCGTTGGAAGTCCCTGTTAAAATCACGAGAATAAATAAAGTTTTAAAGAGTCTCATTGTTTTACCTGTTATCAAATGATTGAATATTTAAGAATTTCAGATCTATGGTCTTATCATCACCATAGTCCTGAAAAAAAGATTTTTACGAAGTGTTTTATGGTTAACGGTTCAGTCTTTCAAGACAGTTGATGTATTTGATTTGCTTCATTTATATACCGCTGTAGAGTGAAATTGAATTGATCACCGTATGATACAGATAATGTAGTATTTTATTCCCTGCGCATATTGACTTTTATTTTTGTGTTGACTATATTGATCCACAATGCAGCATAGCAAGATCCACACTCCAATACATTAGCATCCTGATTAGAAATAGAGATATTTTTTTGTAAATCCAATTCAAAAACGAGAATATGAAAAAAGTAGAATTCAGGCACAGCCTGTATCCGATCCTATTCCTGCTCATATTAATTGTCTACGGTCTGATAGTACGCCCAAAAATCCAGGGGCTCCCACCCTTTCCTCTGGAAGTATTATTCATTTTTGCCGGTGCTTTCGCGATAAGCGAACTGCTATGGCTTGGATTCACCTGGGATGAAATCCTCAAGTCTATAATTAGTAAGATCTCAAGCGGTATGCCGGCTTTCCTTATTCTGCTGTCAATAGGACTCATAATCGGCAGCTGGATCATTTGCGGGACTATACCTATGATGGTTTATTACGGCCTGAAAATCATCGACCCCAATTATCTCTATTTTCTTGCATTCTGTGTACCTGCTGTATTCTCATTGATGACAGGTACCTCCTGGGGCTCTGCAGGTGCAGTCGGAATTGTTATCATGGGAATATCCAGCGCGATGAACGCTCATCCCGGTATAACTGCAGGTGCAGTCATTGCCGGCGCATACTTCGGGGATAAGATGTCGCCTCTCTCTGATACGACAAACATGGCTGCTATCGCTACAGATGTATATCTGTTTGATCATATCCGGTCGATGATGAATACCACGTTCCCTTCCACGGTAATCTCACTGGGATTATACCTTGCGCTCGGTTTTATATATCCTCCTGACTTCAACTCGGCTGACCTAAGTTCTGTAATGCCTTTCCTTAATGCGCTCGAAACAATGTTTAATTTCAATCCGTTACTTCTGCTTCCGCCCCTGATAGTCCTGTATGGTTCATTCAGAAGAAAACCGGTTATCCCCGTGATCTTTATCTCGATGCTTTCTGCTTCGGTCCTTGCAATATTCTTTCAGGATTACACAGTTTCGGATATCCTGCAGTCATTATACAGAGGTTATACTACTACTATGGCAGTCTGGATCAATGAAGTTCCAGACAGGGTGATACTACTCCTTGACCGCGGCGGTCTTTATGCTTTGAATGATGCCGTGATCATAGCATTCATGGTATTTGTTTTCATCGGTACAATAGACCTGATCAATGCAATGCCTAACGTTGTGAACAGGCTTTTCAAGTACGCAAAAAGAAGAACCAGTACGATCCTCGCTTCCCTCGCCGCATCTGCAGTTACTAATGCGCTGACTTCGAACCAGTATGCGACTAGTTTTATAGTTGGGGATGCGTTCAAAACCAAATACGACACTCTAAAGATCCCGAGAAAGGTTCTTTCCCGTTCAATTGAAGATACGGGAACTATGATCGAGAGCCTTGTACCGTGGCACCCAACCTGCGTGTTCATGGTAACCACATTAGGAATACCTGTCGGAGAATACTGGAACTGGCAGTTTCTATCGATTATAAATTTTGTTATAGCTCCTATGCTGGCGATTACTGGGATAGGATGTTTTTATAATGGGAACAAGAAGAAATTTGATGTTAAATAGGACTTCTATATTTAGAGCAGGAATAAATCCATGAAAAAGAAATCCGGAATTGAAACACAATTACAACACTTTGCCGAGGAAAGATCCCGTTACTCGGGAGCAGTTATACCGCCCATCTTTCAGAATTCACTATTCACATTTGAAAGCTGGGAAGATATAAACAGGGCTTTTGACGATAGAGTAAATAGTTATATTTATACACGGGGCAACAATCCGACTATCGAACTTGCAGAAAAAAAGATCACTGAACTTGCCGGAGGTGAACGTGCAAAACTCTTCGGATCGGGAATGGCAGCAATCAGCGCGGCAGTCCTGCATTATCTCGAGCCCGGAGACCACATAATCACAATTAAAAATCTTTATTCTCCAACTAGCAATCTTTTTAATAAATACCTGAAAAAGAAAATGAATATCGAGGTCAGCCAAGTCCCGGGAAAAGACATTGAAGATTTTAAAAATGCTATTGAGAAAAAAACGAAGCTGATATACCTCGAGAGCCCGTCAACTGCTATATTCGGCCTGCAGAATATTAAAGCTGCAGCAGATCTGGCTAAAGCAGAAGGGATCAGAACAGTTATTGACAATACATGGGCTACACCGCTGTTCCAGCGGCCTCTCGATATGGGTATCGATATTGAAGTACACTCCTGCTCAAAATATATCGGAGGACACAGTGACGTAGTTGCAGGGGTGATTATTGGAGCGGAAGAAGATATCAGTGATATCTATATAAACGAATTCGAGCTTCTCGGTGGTAAAACGGCTCCTTTTGATGCCTGGCTTCTGATCCGAAGTCTTCGTACACTTGCTATGAGAATGATGAAGCATCAGGAAAACGCCCTTGAGATCGCTTACTATCTTGAGGACCATCCGAAGATAAAAAGAGTGAACTACCCCGGGATAGAGAGTCATCCGCAATTTGAACTGGGTAAAAAACAGATGACCGGATACAGTGGACTGATGAGCTTCCTGCTTAATACAGAGGACTTCGATGAGATTAAATCCTTCGTCAACAGCCTCGATGTATTCAGGATAGGAGTCAGCTGGGGTGGCCATGAGAGCCTTGTATTTGCACCTGCCGTAAGCTATATTAAAGAATTGTCTCCCGAACAGTTCGATGCAATGGGGATAACACCGGGAGATATCAGGATATCTGTCGGCCTGGAAGACAGTGATGACTTGATTCATGACCTGGACACCGCGCTTAAATCGATCACTTAAAATCAATATGATTAATTAATCAGTACTGGATCACCAGGTCTTTCTGATCGGGTGCGCTTCAGTGTTGAAGATCACATTCTCGAAATCTATTGTTTCTTCCGGTGCAAAAAGAAGGTACAGGTACTTTAGTGTCTCAGCCAGGAAGAAACTCTGCATAGAATCACTCTTTTCTTTCGTTACAACATTGCTGAGCGAGGCATACGCATCTTCTGTCCGGCAATATTTAACGATACTTTCGAAATAATCAATTCCCATTTTTAAATACTTCTCATCCTTAGTATAGCGGTACAGGTAATATGCAGATTCTATATTCTCTGGTCTGAGGATGTACATCGGATTGATCTCTTCCATCGTGGAATAATCGAGTTGTTCCGGCTCAATATCGAACTGCATCCACATTCTGTAACATGAATCCTGTAATTTTTCTGCTCTATCCAGATCCCCGCTCAATGCAAGGACAGCAGGAAAAAACGCATCAAGGGCTCCAAACCTGGTTCCGGTAATATTACCTGTGACCATATCGCAATGGCCGTACCATACACCGTTATCCGTTTCATCATAAAGATACGTGTTAACGGCTTCTGCACTAACTTTCCACATTGTACCGAATTCAGTATCATCGAACAACAGGCTGCCTTTTAACAGATATTCATAATAAGAATCTATCATCCCGCTAATATGGCTCCTTTTATTATCCCATTCACCGGTATTAACATTTATGGTCGTACCTACCAGGCCGATCTCGGAACGCCTGTTGAATAACTCTAGTATTGCATTCTTTGCTTTGTCGAAATATTCGGGTTTCCCTGATAGTTTAGATACAGTGCCGAATTCAAGGATCAATGTCCCAATCTCTGCGGGATTATTCACCTCCCCCCTTACGGCACCTGTCCTCAGGTTTACATCCCTGTACGGCATCCCCGTTACGGAATTAAAAACCGGCATCAATCGTTTGGAAAGATCATCAGCGAGCTCAAGAAACCGCGTATCACCATCCATCTGGTATGCTGTAATCAAACCTCCGAGTATCCTGATAACTATTTCGAAATTCTGTACGTAAAAATCGTGATCGAAAGAAAGATTCTCAAGAATAAGTTCCTTTGCCTTTTCGGCTTCATCCTTGAATCCCATAATCAGCATTGTGTCCAATGCATCGACCGGAGTCATATAAAGTGTTTCAGGATGCCAGTCCTTGTAGCTTTGGCTCAACGGTGTAAGGTCGTCATGCCCCCAGGCAAATTTTACATACCCGTTCCAGGCATGAAGAAACTCTGACTTAACTCTCTCAGCGTACATTTCTTTATCGATCCCGTCATTGCTGCAGCTAATAAAAACCAAAAAAGTTAAAACCATTGTAGAATATAGAAGTAGTCGCTTCATACTGTTTTCCGCATATTTTAAATTATCATTGTCTGTTCGCATTAAGCAAGTATAATAAAAAAATAATCCAAAATAAAGGACAACAGAAATATTTATAAAGAAATAGTGCCCGGCTGAATAAACCGGGCACATAAAATGATATATTTACAGAAAATATTATCTCCCCATGTATCCCGGATTGTCCTTCTCGACTACAAGAGTTTTCATATATTCTTTTCCATTGACAGTGATCTTTACAATATACGAACCCGGTTGAGCCATTGGTGCACGGCGTCTGTATCTTCTCTGCTGCGTACTTGCAGTCTGTCTCTGAGGCACGTTAAGCCTGAAATTCCATAGCACCTTCTGCATACCGGCATCACCCGATCCTTTCAAATTCCGGAGAGTGTTACCCTGGATATCGAGAATTTCCACATCTATCGAATCCGGAACCGCTGTTTTCAGGAAATATGTAATTGTGGAACCTGCCGGAGGATTCTGTTTATAGAATCTCTTATCGGTTACCCACCTCCATTCATATGTTGTCGCCCACTGTACCTCAGGCCTCACATCGAAAAGATATACATCATTCTCAAATACTTCGGGGGTAAGCTGCTGCAGTGGTGTGAGATTATCGGCAATCCATGCACCTCGGCCGTGTGTTCCGGCGATAAGGTCACCTTCACGTGGGTGAATGTAAAGATCATGAATAGGAACAGTCGGGAAATTATTCATGAATCGTTTCCATGTCGCGCCTCTGTCAATTGAAGCAAAAAGCGCAAACTCAGTTCCCGCGAAAAGAAGATCAGGATTCTTGTAGTCTTCTCTCACAACATAAACAGAGCCCTCAGGCAGATCATTCGATAAATCTTGCCATGTTTTACCGAAATCATCTGTCATGAAAACATAAGGTTCCTTGTCGTCATGACGGTGACCGTCAAATACAATATAGGCCCTGCCTTTTTCATGGTGTGAAGCCTCAACACGTTTAACCCAGTATTCTTTCGGTGCTCCGATAATATTTTCGTTCAGCAGCGTCCACTCTCCACCTCCATTCTTCGTTATATAGACATTACCATCGTTCGTTCCTACCCAAATTAGTCCGGGAGTGATTGAGGATTCATCAATTGATACTATTGCGCTGTTCCTCTGGTCCAGCTGAGCGGTTAGGTCAGGACTTATAGCAGTCCAGTTGTCACCCCTGTCGACAGACTTGAATAATCTGTTTGCGCCGATATAAATAGTGTACGGATTATGAGGAGAGATCACTATCGGAGTATTCCAGTCAAAACGGATTCTCTCTCTCCTTTGTCCGGCCGGAGGACGCGGAAGGCTCGGACGAATGCTGACTGCTCTTCCTGTCCTGAGGTCATGTCTTCTTGCTGAACCACCCTGTGTATCATAATAGATAGTATTGAAATCAGTAGGATCGGCTACAACAAAAAAGCCGTCTGCATTTGACAGCGGGAACCAGTCATTGTTTGTTATACCATTATTCATTCTTGCCCTGCTGGCTCCAACCCAGGTACCGTTATCCTGCAGACCACCCATTACGTAATAAGGTTTCCTGTTATCTGCCGATATCGCATAGAACTGAGCAAGGCCGATCGATGTAATCACGTCCCATTTTTTACCGCTGTCGTAAGTGATATTTATACCGCCGTCACCCCCGACAACAACGTGGTCTGAATTATTAGGATCAATCCAAATTGCATGATAGTCAATATGAGTCTGTCCGTGTACAATCGAACCGAATTTCACAGTATGTCCGCCGTCGTCAGAATAGGCAAGGGGTGAACCGCACATCCAAATGACATCATGATTATTAGGATCGACACGTATCTGGCTGTAATACGAGGGCCTGTTATTATGAACGTTCATTTGCTGCCATGTTGTGCCGTAATCTGTCGATCTGAAAACGCCCCCGTTCTCGATGTCCATATCTTCACCGATCGATATTCCGGTCGACTGGCGGCTCCCTCTCGGGGGTTTATCCGTGCTTATCATAGCATATACAACTCCCTGACGGCTTTTCGAGGCGCTTATTGCGCATCTGCCCAACTCATTTGGAGGTAGTCCCTGTGTGCTCCTTGTCCAGTTTTTTCCTGCGTCCTTTGAGATATATATACCTGCTTTCGGCCCCCACTGGTCTACAGGATCACCCGCGTCAAACCTGTCTCTCAGTCTTTCATGTGCGACTGCGTATAATATGTCGGGATTCTGATGATCCATTGCAAGGTCGGTAACTCCTGTCCTTTCATCCAGGTATAACACCTTTTCCCAATTTCTACCGCCGTTTATCGATTTAAATACTCCTCTTTCTTCATTCGTTCCCCAGAGGTGTCCGAGAGCAGCTACATATACAATGTCCGGATCAGTCGGATGAACGACGATTCTTCCGATATGATCGGTCTCTTTTAAGCCGAGGAAACTCCATGTCTCACCGCCATCGATTGACTTGAAAACACCGGCCCCGTATGGAGAACTGTTCCTGTTATTTGGTTCTCCAGTCCCGACATAAAGAATATTCGGATTCGATTGCGACAATCCTATATCACCTATCGATCCCACAGGCATATCATCAAACAACGGCTCCCATGTTATTCCGTTATTAACAGTCTTCCAAAGCCCGCCGGTCGCAGCTCCGACATAGATGGTAGTCGGATTGCTGTTTACTCCTTCAACGTCAACGATCCTTCCACCGCATTTCGCGGGTCCGATCTCCCGCCATGAAAAATTTCCGAGTATCTGATCTGCATCCACCTGTGCTGACAACGGAGCCGACAGAAATATTAACATCAACATTGAGAAGATCCTTATAGCAGTAAATATCACTGAATTCATAGAATATCCTCCTTAAAAGGTGAGAAATTGAGAGGGTTTATTTAAAATACACGTTTAGCACAACTCTATTCAAAATAGTTTTATTATGATTTTCTTCTTGTTTCTTTCATCAGTTTTTCTATCATGTTGGCTGCCTTTACGGCGCCGTCAAATGCCTTTAGCTTTCTGCTGATAGTAATTACTTTATCTCTATATGAATCTTCCGTCAAAAGTCTTCTTACACTTTTCCGTATTTTCTCCGAATTTACAGCTATTTTCCTTTTTCCTGAGCTTTCCGGAAGCACATACTCACCGACACCGAGCCCGGCAAGCCTGCGGGCATTGCTTTCTCTTTCTGAAAACGTCGGTATCACGAGGGAAGGTGTTCCCGAATAAAGACTTGTTTGAAATGAACCGTAACCTCCATGATGTATCATAAGGTCGCATCTCTCTGCAAGATACAATCCCGGGACATAATTCTCCACCCTGAAATTACCTGGAAGCGGAATGTATTCTTCGGGAATATCATGATGCCCGGTAGTAAGTATTACCTGAATATTTTCACTCGATAGAGCTTCTATACATGCCCCAAGGATCACTTCCGAATCGAAAATGGCACCCCTGTGAGAATATCTCAGGTTTCCCGGATACAGCCAAATTACAGGTTTTTCATCATTCAATTCGTTAAACCATTCGGGAATCTCATCATCCGGTTTCTGCCAGAGTACCGAGCCGATATACTCTTTTTCAGCATTACCCTGCAGCGGATCGGTTTCAGGAATCCCGAGAACCATTGTCAGGTCACCTTCATTTAATTCTTCGATCTTAGAAATTTCACTGAGACTGTATTTTCTCATCAACCAGTTAACAACGGGAAGAACCGAAGGAATTCCGGCAGGTTTTTGTTTCCACCAGATGAATCCCTTCCCTTCCGGCAATGCATCCGGTTGATTAATGGTTATCAGGGGAAGTCGCAAAGCCCTTGTCGCAATTGAGGTTACCGGATTCCAGAAATCAACTACAGCATCCGGTTTTTCTTCTTCAATCAACCTTACTGCTGCATCACATTGTGTTTCTGCGAATCCCCGGTTCATCATTCCCATAATAGCAGCAGCATGATCGGTATCCCAGACTTCTTTCGTAGATGGTGCGTTTTTATATGGAATAGACTTGATTAATGTTGAGAGATATTTGAAAGGACTTCCGTAAAACTCTTTCACATCATTGGAAAACAAATATTTAATAACTCCCGTAAGATTCAGGTCTTCGGATTTTATTGTAAAAAACGGATGTTTCAGGATCGAATTATCGAATCCGGCTTCCTCTATCAGCTTTCCCGGTGCCTCCGCAGGATCACAGAATACAACCTTATGATCCCGTTTTTGAAGTTCAAATGCTATCGGCAGGGAGCGTGTCAGCAATCCCATATCGTTTGTGGGAAGTATTGTAAACAGGAATTTATACATGATCAGAGAATGGTTTCAGACAAAATAAAAAAAAGCCGGCATATTTACCAGCTTTTATTTATCGAATATTTACTATGAATAGGCTTTTTTAATTAACCGGTCTTACACATCTGAATCCGGTTGTATACCATTGAGTGCCCATATCTATCCCCGTTCTATTCTTTATTCTTATATATACCGGATTGGAAGAATCCCAGTGCCCGCCCCGGGCGACTTTTCTGACATAGTCCGGTTTATCTTTGCTAAAAGGACGGTGTTTAGTGTGTTGCCAGTGTTCCTCCTTAAGGCCCGGATATGCTTCGTAGTCTGATTCACACCACTCTCGTACATTGCCGCACATGTCATATAGTCCATATCCATTCGGTTTATAACTTCCAACCACAGTGGTTTTTATATCCCTTCCGAATATCATTCTAAATATTCCGTCAAGAAATGATTCTCCCTGGTACCTGTAATTCGTTGCCTGCGGATCAGGTTCATTTCCCCAGGGAAACCATTTAACATCCCTGCCGCCGAGTGCGGCGTATTCCCATTCTTCTTCAGTCGGCAGACGTTTACCTGCCCAGTCGGCATAAGCCTTTGCATCATTCCAGGTTACGTTTACAACCGGATGTCCTTCCCTGTTCTTTCCGGCATATTTTCTCCAGTCTCCTTCCGGTATGTAATCAGTATCATTTACAAAATCAGCAAATTCTCTATTTGTAACTTCATATTTATCCATATAAAAAGCTCTGATTTCAACCGTATGAAGAGGCCTCTCGTCACCAAACCAGTACTCTGCATGAGATATGGTCATATGGGGCACCTTCTTACCGATCTCGACCAGCTCTTCGAGATCCGCCTGTGTGATACCCATATCGAACTTTCCAGCCGGAATAAGTATCATTTCTTCCGGAATACTTTTTTCCTGGTTGTTGTTTTTTGAATCATTAAATTCCGAATTCACTGAAAAGGCTGTAAGTAGAATTGTTGATACAATTGCAATAATAGTGATAATTCTCAGAGACATTTTGACATTCCTCCAAGCATTTAATTAAATATTCTAATTCTATGACGCAAACCTTATGCAGGATGTTGCAGACATACGGGTGAAAATAAAAACTCGATTTGAATTTTACCAGAATTAAATAGCTCAATGGAATAATTACTCCCGAAAAAAGTAAAGCACTTATAAAACTACTATAAGTGCTTTGCCATCGTATATAGGGTCTGTGGTAGGCTTTTTGTCAAGATTTTTCTTATAGTTATCCCTATTTTTTACTTATTGTTATTCCGAAGATCCCAAGATGGTCCTGGAAATCAAAATAAGGATCGTTTGAGCCGTTATCGCGGATAAGAAACTTAAAATAGGTATTCAGGTTTATCGGAAAATTCCAATCCGGTTCGTATTTCTTCGAGAGTTGAAAGGAAAATTCTGACCTTGAATCTTTTCTTATATCATTTAGAAGGTCGCCGGTTTCAGTCAGCGCCGGAGTTCCTTTGTAATTTTTACCGGCATAAAAAACACCTATCTTGCTCTGGAAACCGACTGTAAATTGTCTGGTCAGGTTCAGTGATATATACTTATTTTCATAAGAGAACGGATCATCGTATAGGTCGTTCTCAGTATAATAGTAAACTCCTTCAGAATATGATTCAATTGGATCACCGACATATTTCGATCCGCCGATCTTCATGTTAATGCCTGTTTTATCGGTAATTGATTTACCAAAATTAAGGTCCCCTGATATCTGTATTGCATTCACCGGCTCTTCTACATACCTTGGTAATTGCATCATCCCCCTTGAGAATCCGAAATAACTGAATATACTCTGATTGATGTAATCCTTGACGCCAAGAGTTATTTCTCCCGAAATACTCATTCGGCTTTGAAAAAACCTCTGAAAACTTCCGTAGAATTTATAAGAAGTATTATTCAGATCAGTAAACTCATTGAAATTTGTCTTCAGATATGTTATCCCCAGGGAATAGACCTGGTTCAATTCGGGTTGAAATTCTGTCTTCAGGAAGAAACTGTAGTTGTCGGTATTATAAAATATATATTGAGCCTCATTTCGTCTCAACTGGGTATATAAACCTATATCTGTGATGAAACTACCGCTCATCTTTCTACCGAATAATCCTAATTGGTGAGCATGATTCTTTTGATCGGAATATTCACTGAATGCAGAAACATCAATCCCATAAAATCCCTGCAATGCAAAATCATTGAAACTATAAGATCTTGAAAGCATCAGCGACGTTGTATTAATCAATTCCTGATATTCGTTTCTGGATTTAAACGCATTATCATCTCTAATTAAATACCAGGAAAATGATATCCCGGTCTGGGCCGATGATTCTCCCGGAATCGCGGCAGCGAACAGCATTGAGGTTAAAAGATATACCAGGATCTTTGCATTATATATTCTCATAATCTTTCCTTTATCATTATTCAGGATCTTCATCCAGGATTATTAAAATCCGCCTATACCTTTTCCCTTTTTATGCCTGTGAAGCCATCCCAGCAATCCCGCCGGAAGGTTATCAGGGATACCGTCACCGTTCTCATCAATAAAAGGAGATTCACCGCTCATTATGTTGTCTCTTATCTGTTTCATCCATTCATGCATCTCCTTTATATGCAGGCTGATCTGTTCGGGAGTCAATTCGTCAGGAATCCCATCGCCATTCTGATCCAGCATCTGGAACTGTTTTCTCATGTACTCTCCGAGCGGCGTATCCGGAACACCATCACCATTAGAATCTACTAATCCTTTCATCATATTTTTCATATACTGTCGAAAGGGTGTATCTCCAGTTCCGTCATTGTCTGTGTCAATAAGGATATTCATCTGTTCCCGGGCAAGCTCCCTGACTTGTGTATCAGGTACACCGTCACCGTCTGTATCGACAAGCTTGCCACTCTGTTCATCATTCATCATCTGGTTCCAGACAGCTCTCCTGTTTTTATACTGCCGGAGAAACCGCAATCCCCAACCGTTCTGGAGAAGGTCATTGATACCGTCACCATCCCTGTCAACAAAGGGGATTTCAATATTTTCCTTTTTTAACTGCTGATGAATATTCTCTCCAGTGATCTTTGTCTGAGCCTTTACATGGCTATCTGGAATTAACAAAGTTAGTAAAGAGAAGAGAATAATTGCTGCTGTCAAAAAAGATCTTGTTTTACTTCTGTTCATCATAAAATACCCTTTATACAATGTTTAGGTTTAGAATTTACAAAGAATGTGCCAATGTTTAATACAAAAAGTTAAGTCTTTGTTTTTTTTTATATTACAAAAACCATTGGAGTAAATTTCATATTCTTTCAATCGGATATTCGTTACAATTATGTTACCTATTCGACATTTTCGTCGAGGTTAATTCAATCCGTATTTCTGCATTTTATACCGAAGTTTTCTCTCTGTGATATCCAGGGCTCTTGCTGCTTTACTCTGATTCCCGCCTGCCTTGACTAATTCAGTCCGTATCATTCTTTTTTCAAGGTTTTCAACCTGGTTTTCAAGCCCATTTCCGTTTTCATTCGTTGTCTCACCGGATACTGTAAATATATGAGGAGGAAGATCGTCAAGCGAAATATTCGATTCCCTTGAAAGGACTACTGCCCTCTCAACAAGGTTTTCAAGCTCCCTTACATTACCCGGGAAATCATATTTCATCAACGCATCAAATGCTTCCCTTGTGAAACCTGATATTGCCTTTCCATTTTCTTCTGAATATTTCTTAATAAAAAGTTCGCAGAGAGGCATTATATCTTCCTTTCTATCCCTCAAAGGAGGGATACATACCGATACCACGTTCAGCCTGTAGAAAAGATCCTCCCTGAATTTACTCTCTCTGATCATTTTTTCAAGGTCCTTATTGGTGGCCGCAATTATTCTTATATCAACATCTATCGGCTTATTACTGCCGATCTGCTCGACCACATTTTCCTGTAGAATGCGTAGAAGCTTTGCCTGAAGCTCAACGGGAATGTCACCAATCTCATCAATGAATAATGTACCCTTGTGTGCCTGGATAAAACGCCCCTGCCGGGATCTGTCTGCACCTGTGAACGCACCTTTTTCATGTCCGAATAATTCGCTTTCGATCAAACCCGGAGACAGAGCGGCAACATTGAAGGCTACGAACGGCTCGTCCTTCCTTGGACTTGCGAAATGGATTGCCCGTGCTACGACTTCTTTTCCGGTTCCGCTTTCTCCGCGAACCAGCACTGATGCTTTACTTGCCGCAACCCGACCGGCGATGTTTAATACTTCCTGCATTCTGCTGCTCGTGGCAACTACTCCTTTGAATGAATACCTGTCTTCAAGTGCCTTTTTCAGACGAACATTTTCCGAGACAAGGTATTTGTGCTCCACGCACCGCTTCAGGACCAGCAGAAGTTCTTCGATATTTATCGGTTTGGAAAGATAGTCAAAAGCTCCAGATTTCATCGCTTTGACTGCGTCATCAATGCTTCCGTAAGCAGTTATGATCACAACGGGAATATCGGGATTCATCTTTTTTACCTGCTCTAACAAGAATAATCCGTTATTATCCGGTAGGTTATAATCCGTTATAACTATATCAATAGTCCTGGTTTTTATAATCTCGAGAGCATCAGTAACATTTCCCGCCGAAACGACGTTATAGTCATTATTGGAAAGATGTTCTTCAAGCGCCATCCTCTGTGCCTGCTCATCCTCAGTCAATAATATAGATCTGTTTTTCATTTTCTCATCCGGAATTCTGTCAGTTTTCTTTTTTTAGTTCTGATTTCATTGGTAACTCAATTATAAATTTTGTCCCTTTGCCCAATTCACTTTCAGCCTCAATTGTACCGTTATGTCTGCTGATTATCTGATGTACGATAGACAGCCCTATCCCACTTCCCTTTTTCTTAGTTGTATAATACAGGTCAAAAATGTTTTTAATATCAGTTTCCGGTATCCCGTATCCCGTATCCATGACACTGATAATGTAATTCTCTTTTTTAATTTCAGCTGAGATTACTATAGATAATTCACCCTCTCTCGCCTGGATCGCATTCTCGATAAGGTTCACAAAAACCTGCCTCAGCTGTCCGGGATCCCCATAATATTCTGGATATGTTCCAATATCCAGTCTGAATTTCACATCCTCTTTCTCAAATCTCGGTTGATACAGCAGTTTTATCTCGTTGAAAAAGTTCTTGAGATCGATCTCTTCCGGCTTAAGTACCGGAGGTCTGGAATACCTCAGGAATTCTTCAACGATTGAATCTATCCTTGTTATCTCATCCATCACAGTAGAAAAATACTTTTTATGTTTCTCCGAGTTTTCAATCGGAGAATAACTTGCCCTAAGGAGATCCACGATTAACTTGATGGAATTCAAAGGATTTCTTATCTCATGAGCAACCGAAGAAGCAAGCCTTCGTATTGCCTTTAGCCTCTCATTGGTTCTCTTCTGCTCTTCAAGCTGTACCTGTTTTGTAACATCATCCACAAGAAGGATACATGATCCTCCATTGTTGTCTTCTTTAAGCTCCGTAATCCTTATCGAAAGCCATCTATTAAGTCCAATTCCCAATGGATTATACTGAAACGGTCCTGTTTTGTCCGTTTTATTATTTCTGAAATCTTCAACAGCCTGAATGAATATGTCCGGAAATACTCTGTATGACTTATCATAAATGTCACTGTATTCTGATTCAAGAATCATTGAGGCCTTTCTGTTTACATGCTTTATCCTGTCAAACCTGTCAATTGTTATAACTCCGCTTTCGAGATTCTCGAGGATTGTATTTGTATATTCGTTAAGGTTTTCCAGATCTGCCTTTAAGAGCTTTCTGTGTCTCTGACTAAGAACAAAATTGACAAAAACCAGCCCGACAACAACCATAAGGCCGAATAATAGAAAAATTCTTCTTTGTGCACGTGATGAAATATATTCAAGTTCAGATAATGAGAATCCCAGCCTTAAAACTCCGAGCGGTTCACCGTCATACATAAAAGGCGCAATAGACTCAAACACATCTCCCTGCTCATAACTTAACACCCTTGTTTCTATCTTATCACTTTCGGATGCTTTCAGGAGAAAAATATCTTCCGAGAAAGAGGATAGATCATAGTTCTGGAAGAAACCGGCTATTTTTGTGTACTCATTTTCAAGAACAACGTATTCAACACTTTCTCCTTCTGCAAAGTTTTTCAGGATCTGGCCGAATCCGAACAGTTTTCTGAACTTTTGAACTCTCTCGCTGCTGACGATGCCCGTTATAACTCCTCCACGATTCCTTTTTACGATTGCAGCAAGATAATCTGTTTCAAAACTAATTGTATCAGGAAGAACATAAAGTGCATTTAATTTGCTCTGATCCATTATCGACTGAATAACAGTGCTGTTTACCGATACCGGCGCTTCTACAGTTCTATATGCACTTGCCGCCATATTTGAATTGCGATCGTATATCCGGATCTCATCAAATTCAGAAATACCTATCAGATCAATAAGGGAAGTTTCGGTGAGAAATCTGTCCCTGTCAATCTTCTCGATAAGCTGCAGGTTACTGTACAGTTTTCTGTTTGTTTCTGCTTCAAGTTCTTCTGCCGCAAGAAGTGTGCTCTGGGTAGTGCTCAAAATTGTCTCTGTGAATACTCTCGCCCTCTCTTCCATGAGGCTGAAATAATCATCCTGTCTCGACCGGTATTCCAGAACTGCAGAAATTATAATTATCACTGTTCCGGCGATTGCTGCCGGCAGAAGAAATCCCGGGGGAATAATTCGTTCATACCACCTGTTTAATGAATTGGTATTATCCATATATCAGCACTCATGATTTAAGTCGTTTTCAATGATTTATCTGCAAACTTCATTCCAATTGGAAATCATTCATTTTGACCAAACAAATCACAAATCGGCCTAATAAATTCCTTATTGCCTTTTGAATATCTTACAATATTGTCGAAAGTGCGACTTTTTTGTCGAAATCGACTTATTTGAAGTACAATCTCAGATCATGAATTGTTCATTTCTTGCGAAAATCATGCAAATTCAGAAGCATCGTTGATAAAGCAAAGATTTATTTATCAGGTATGTATTCAGGTACACAATTCCCCGTTCGAGTGTATATCCTCTCCTGTCACTAGATCTCTCCAGCATTTTTATCAACCTTTTGTTAATCTTCTCAGGCCATCTAAATATATTCCAATTTAATTGGAACAAAATCCTTATCCAGAGCTATCTTTCCCTTTTCATATGACATTACATGTAGGCCGTTATTATCAACGATGAGCCTGCTACTAATATACAGCCTAATGCGGGATAGATTATTACTCCTGTAAATGAGTTTCTCTCTACGATTCCATTCTTGTATCTATAGTTATTGCTGCCATATTGAATCTAATGAGAGCCAAAGATATCAATATCGTAATTGTCGCTATGGTAAAACAGACCACAATACTTCAGGCCGCCTATTTTCAAGATCAGTTCCAGATCAATAATACAGTAATATTTACATATTGACCTTGATAATATATTCTGGATATTGAATAAGGATATCAGATATGTGGAATTTCTACGACAAGTCTCCAACCTGTAGGCATAATCATGGAATATTTTCATATAAAGTCAATAGATATTAAGATAAGAAAACAGCTCTAAATTAAAAAAGGGATGATCAGATCATCCCTTTTTATGTAAAGAACATGAGTAAAAGTCTGTGTTACATATCGTGATAATGTCAGTCTATTGCCTTTGAGAATCTATTGAACAGTGTTTCGGTTTATTTTTCGGTTCAATATACTGTTTCTTTCTGAGCCTGAATGTATCAATTCTCAACAATCCTGTATGTAATGAAGTCATTATGCTCCTGACCGAACATATCTGTAACTTTTACCTCGAGCACATGGGTTCCGACAGGAAGCCTGTTCGGGAGGCGGGTTTTCCACAAGTGAGTACATTCAACAGGATTTGAAGGTCGCCTTCCCGGAAAAATACCTGGTGCGGAGTCCCATTTTTGGATTAACCTGACGTACATTGGGTCCTGTTCAACTACCTTTCTCATTCTTCTCCACTCACCATTGTCAACCCGGTATTCAACCTTGTCTTTATCTCCGCCATTGAAGTAGTTGACATATACTTCTCCCCTGAATGACTGATTGTGCGGCGCTACTATTGGTGCATATATATTCATCCTGTAGTCAGCTGGCCTCCTGGCGATCTTATAATCTATTTTATATTCATTTCCATTAAAAGTAATCAGAGCATATCCGTTAGGAGTACCATCGCGCATCATCGAATCAGGCAGACCTTCTTCGTCAATCCAACCTGACCACCAGTCTCCGCATGCAGGACCGGCTACATAATGATGATGTTCCCAATTGCCTTCCTTATAAAAATCATGACGTTGTGTATGCGTATGTGCAGACATGGAGAAGGTATTTGGAAAAGGTTTAAGTAATGAGATCAGACGGTCAAAGACTTCCCTTTTGAAAGATTCACTGTACTGGTTATCATTTAACATTGGAATATGCATCGATAGTACTATGAGGTGATCTTTCGGGACATGTTTCAGATCATTCTCGATAAACGTAAGCTGCTCATCTCTGAGTCCCCCCCAGTATCCTTCATTATCACGAGGATCAGGATATAGAATATCATCAAATACAATAAAATGAACTTTTCCGTGATTAT
>JANQEH010000200.1 GCA_028278455.1 bacterium | reverse complement strand
TGCGCGTCCTAAACCGTTTCCCGGGCTGGACTTTGACAGCAATATAATCTTGTCCAGTAAAGCTGCAATGGTGATCGATGAGGTTCCGGCATCAATCGTTATTATTGGCGGTGGTGCAATAGGGGCTGAATTCGGGTACTTTTTTTCGAGTTTCGGTTCGAAAGTGACAATTGTCGAAATGCTCCCACATATACTGCCCTTTGAGGATGAAGAAGTGGTTAAAGTATTGACAAAGTCATTTCAGAAACAGGGCATCAAGGTGCTTTCAGGCGTAAAGGTGGAAAAAGCTCAGAAGAATAAAGACAGTATTGAAGTTATGATGACAAAGGGGAATGAAATTATCAATCTCCAGGCAGAAAAGATGCTTGTTGCAATCGGGGTAAAGCCAAATACTGACAATACGGGCCTTGAGGATGTCGGGATCAAGATGGATAATGGTTTTATCCAGGTTGACAGCTATTATAATACGAGCTTGAAAAATGTCTATGCGATTGGTGATTGTATCGGCGGAAAACTATTGGCGCATGTTGCTTCTGCCGAAGGTATAATCTGCATTGAGAAAATAGCAGGTAAAGATGTCAGTCCTCTCAATTACGATTCGATCCCGCATTGTACTTATGCCCAACCGCAGGTCGCAAGCATCGGTCTTACGGAGAAGATGGCTGGAGAAAAGGGTATTAAAACCAACATAGGGAGATATCCTTTCCGTGCTAACGGAAAATCTGTTGCAATAGGTGAAACAGACGGATTTGCGAAGCTCATTTTTGATTCTGAGTATGGAGACCTGGTCGGTGCTCACATTGTTGGTTCAGAAGCAACAGAGCTGATAGCTGAACTTGGAGTAGCTAAAACATTAGAATCAACTTACCTTGAAATTTTGAAGACTGTCCATGCGCATCCTACATTGTCTGAAGTAATTATGGAAGCAGCGGGACAGGCATACGGAGAATCAATTCACATATAAATGGATCAGATAGAACTGAAGTTCCTTGGAAGGAAAGACTTTAGCGAGATCTGGGACTATCAGAGATCCCTCCTAAAAGACAGGCAAAATAATATAATAACAGATACGCTTCTGTTAGTTGAGCATGATCCGGTATACACCGCCGGGAAAAGTTACAACAAAGAAAATATTTTAAATAATTTTTCTAAAGGGAATCTATCCCGTGTTCCTTTTGTTAATATAGACAGAGGCGGTGATGTCACGTTTCACGGCCCGGGACAGCTTGTCGGATACCCTGTTCTTTATCTTGGAAATTACTATTTCGACCTGCATAAATACCTCCGTGACCTGGAAGAAGTCATTATATTGACACTTGCGGAACTCGAGATTATTGCTGACAGAAAAGATGGTTTTACAGGTGTATGGGTAGATAGTGAGAAAATCGCTTCGATTGGTGTGAAAGTCTCGAAATGGTACACAATGCACGGTTTTGCATTGAATGTGAATACGGATCTAAGTTATTATGATGAGATCACTGCCTGCGGAATAAAGAACATAATTATGACCTCGATCAGCAAGATTCTCGGTAAAGAGATTGATCTGAATGAGGTTGCAGAGAGAACAGGCAAAAATTTCAGGAAATTGTTTTATGAGCGATCAAAAGAAATGAGTAAAACTTAATAATGAGATATTAAATGCCCAGAACAGTCAAAAATACAGGAATTAAGCAGAAAAAAAGATCAGAACCCGGGGAGTACAGTTCGCTTCTGTCCAAAAAGGAATTGAATAAACTGCTTTACAATATGAAGCTCCACCGTGAATCCGAAGAAAGGATACTTAAATTATATCGTCAGGGAAAGATCGTAGGAGGCGTTTATACCGGTTCCGGAATGGAGGCTATTGCAGTCGGCAGCGCATATGCTCTTGAGGATGAGGATATTCTTGTTCCCCTTCATCGAGATATGGGAGCTCATATAGTGCGAGGTAATCCTTTGAAAAGGATATTCTGCCAGTATCTTGGCAGGGCAAACGGCCCTACAAAAGGCAGGGACGGCAATATGCATATGGGAGATCCGGAACTTAATATTTACGGAATGGTAAGTCATCTTGGAACAATGATGCCTGTAGCCCTCGGCGCGGCGCTCGCAGGAAGAATGCGGGGAGAAAAAACTGTAGCCCTTACTTATATAGGGGATGGCGGCGCGAGTATAGGAGATTTTCATGAAGCCCTTAACATGGCATCTGTACTCAAGGCCGGCCTTGTGCTTGTGGTAGAAAACAACCAGTATGCATATTCTACCCCGAATTCATACCAGTATAATTCAAAAAACATTGCCGACAGAGCAATAGGCTACAATATTCCCGGTGTGATAGTTGACGGAAATGATATCCTCGATGTATATGAAGCTGTACGGAAGGCGGTTTTAGATGCAAAAGCAGGTAAAGGACCGACACTTATCGAGGCAAAAACAATGAGAATGCACGGGCATTCCGCTCACGACGACCATAAATATGTTCCTCCTGAGAAACTCGAGGAATGGAGGGCGAAGGATCCAATCCTCAGGTTCGAAGATCATCTGAGGAAAAGTAAAGTGTTTACTGAAAAGGAACTTGAAAAGCTGCATGACAAGGTATTAATGGAGATCGAGGAAGCAGTTGAGTTCGCTGAGAAGAGCCCATTACCCGAAGGCCATGAAGCACTTGAAGGTGTGTATGCAGACTGAAAGAAAAATGAGGAAGAAATGGTAAAACCTGTAACATATATTGAAGCAATAAGCCAGGGATTAAGAGAGGAAATGCGGAATGATGAAAGTGTCTTCTGCCTTGGAGAAGATATAGGTGTCTACGGGGGAGCATTCAAAGTAACAAAAGGATTTCTCGATGAGTTCGGCAGGGACCGGATTCTCGATACGCCGCTGGCAGAATCGGCGATACTCGGAACGGCAGTCGGCGCCGCACTTAACGGGATGAGGCCGGTTGCAGAAATGCAGTTCGCTGATTTCGTTACATCAGGATTCAACCAGATAGTAAATAATGCAGCAAAAGTCCATTACAGATGGGGTGGCAAGGTACCGATGGTAGTCAGACTGCCCTGCGGGGGTGGAGTCCACGGAGGCCCGTATCATTCACAGAATGTCGAAGCCTGGTTTTTCAGAGTACCTGGATTGAAGATCGTTGCTCCTTCATTTCCATACGATGCAAAAGGCCTGTTGAAAGCGGCAATACGGGATAATAATCCTGTTCTGTATATGGAGCATAAATACCTTTACAGAAGGATCAAAGAGGTATTACCCGATGATGATTATATTGTTCCGATTGGCAGGGGAATAATAAGGCGTGAAGGTAATGACGTTACTGTTGTAACCTATGGCTCTACCGTACACCTGGCTCTTGAAGCAGCAGAAGAACTTGAAAAGGAAGGTTTTTATGTTGAAGTGGTTGATATGTTGAGTATACTGCCCTTTGATAAGGAACTGATGCTTGACTCAGCAAAGAAAACCGGAAAGGTGCTCGTACTCCATGAAGATACTCTTACCGGCGGTGTAGGAGCAGAGTTTTCTGCTGTGATAACTGAGAACGCATTTGAATATTTAGATGCACCTGTCAGGCGCCTTGCGTCAATAGATACTCCGGTGCCGTACAGCCCGAAACTCGAAGAATTCTTTATGCCGAACACAGAAAAAGTGCTGAAATCACTTAGAGAATTACTGGCATATTGAGATTTTTTTAATTAAATTATCTCCGTTACTTCATTTCTGTTCATATTTATTCTTTCTGGAGTTTTTTTGTAGATGATCTTTTGTATCTACTCTATGCGATTATTGGCAGTTATTACCTTATTAATCTTTTTTTCAGGTGTTTATCCAGTAAAGGAAATTTCTGCTCAATCGAAGGTAAATAAGTCAAACGTATATTATAAATTCCTGTCAATAGCGGCGGGAAAATGTGAAATAACTGATTTCAGTAAAAAAAAATCTGAGTTTGATAACGATGAGATCGGTTACCCTGCTTTCAGATCCGATTGTTTCGCTTTGGATTTTCAGGCAGACCTTATAGGCGGTAGATACGATCAGTATCTGAATTTCAGCTTCCTCAATTCCGGATCGGTTAGATTCAGTGAAGGATTGACTGACAACCGCAATGTCGACGAGAACGCCAGTTCATTTACTCATTTTTCTCTATCATACTGTCTGGTCAGAAAATTTAAAGATAAGGTCGGTATAAGTTACTATGCAGGCGTAGCCGGAAAAGCTGTCTATGAGAAACGAGGAATAGAGTATTTTTCGATTGGAGAGATGAGAACCAGAGATCTTTACATGATGCTCGGGGGAATTCTATCTATCGAATCTCCGGAATTCTACAAGACCTGCATTAAGTTAACCATGAATAATTATTTTGCAGTACCCGGATTAAACTGTACGATGTATGATATTACCGGTTACGGCAAAGATTATCATCAGAAGCTGGTGAGAACGGATCTCAAAGCCGGAATTGTATATGAGATCTTTGACAACAAATGGATCAGACTTGATGTTTTAAGGGAGGAATATAGAAGTCTCAGTATTTCCGAAAATGTCAGTGTTCCAAGGAAAGATAGTAACAGGATTTATTATTATGTAAGTTATAGACAACCTTTGAAATTCTGATATGCAATTTATACTCAAAATAATCCTTATTTCATGTTTTCTCCTGCCCGGATGCACGGTATCCATAGATCCGGGAGATGAGGAAGACTCATGGCTTGTAAAGAACACCGAGCATTTCAATTTCTATTATAATGAGTATGAAGTTTTCATTATGCCTTCCTGGTACTATCTTGATATAGACCAGATAGCTGAAAAACAGGAACAGGGCTACCGTGAGATACTGGAAGACCTTGATGTGGACTACGAGGGAGTTATTAATTTTTATATTTATCCTCCCGAGTATGTTGAGGGAAGGCCGGTCCAGTCAGGATATGCCGATCCGACTTTCGAAACAGTATATTTAAGATATCACGGAAGGCCGTTCGGCAAGCATGAGATCAGTCATATAATTTCTGAGCAGACTCTCGGCAGGGCATCGATAAGACTATTGAACGAAGGACTCGCAGAAACATTAGAATATTATCAGCCTGCATCACTGGAAGTTATACAAGATACGTTCACCTGGACTATCGATACATACAGCCAGGGGAACGAATCTTATATCCAGGTCCTTCTTAGAAAGGGAGATAATATGTCTACCAGAGTATTCTATCCTCAGGCGGGATGGTTTGTCCGGTTTCTGGTAGGAACATATGGTATGGAATTATTCAAACAGCTGTATACTGTTGACCTGTCTGATATTGAGTCGAGGTTAGTATCACTGTATGATAGGACTATTACCGAGATCGAGGATGAGTATTTTGCTTTTTATCGTTACACACCCGAATATAATAAGCATTAAACTGTATATACTAATTTGATGCGGAAATTGATAACATATAACTAAGAAAGGTACAAAGCGATGGGAATGAATTTAGTACAGAAGATTTTCAGCGAGCACCTTGTTGAGGGAAAATGTGAAAAAGGTGAACCTGTATCGATTAAAATTGACCAGATACTGACTCAGGATGCGACAGGAACTATGGCCTGGCTGCAGTTTGAAGCCATTGGAATACCCAAAGTTAAAACCGAAGTTGCCGTATCATATATTGATCATAATATGCTTCAGACGAATTTCAGAAATCCTGACGATCATAAATTCCTTCAGACTTCTGCAGCTAAGTTCGGAGCATGGTTCTCCAGACCGGGAAACGGAATATGTCACCAGGTACATCTGGAGAGATTCGCTATCCCCGGGAAAACCCATCTGGGTTCAGACAGTCATACACCTACCGGAGGCGGTTTGGGAATGATCTCCATTGGTGTTGGCGGAATCGATATTGCCACGACAATGGCGGGTGTTCCGTTTGAATGCGGAATGCCTGAAGTCGTAGGTATACACCTTACAGGCGAACTCAATAGGCCCTGGGTAGCGGCGATGGATGTTATCCTCGAACTGCTTCGACAGCTTACGGTAAAAGGCGGTGTCGGAAGGGTAATGGAATACTATGGACCCGGTGTGGAAACACTGAGTGTGCCGGAAAGGGCAACTATTACCAATATGGGAGCTGAGCTTGGCGCTACTACATCTATATTCCCGAGTGATGACAGAACGAAATTTTTTATGGAAGCTCAGGGAAGAGGCAGCGACTGGAAAGAGCTTAAAGCTGATCCCGATGCTGAATACGATTTGGTGATCGAAATTAATCTGTCTGAACTCGAACCTTTAGTCGCGCAGCCGCATAACCCTGATAATGTAGTAAAGATCAAGGATATAGCCGGACTTAAAGTAGACCAGGTTTGTGTGGGAAGCTGTACAAATTCATCTTACCAGGTTATGTCCGGTGTCGGCGAGATACTGGACGGTGAAGCGATTCACCCGGATCTGAGCATGACTGTTACTCCCGGTACAAAACAGGTATTCGAGATGATGGGGCAGAACGGTGACCTGACAAAGATAATCGGGGCTGGGGCAAGAATACTCGAGTCGGCATGCGGGCCTTGCATTGGTATGGGGCAGGCACCCCCCTCCGGAGGTGTATCCATACGTTCATTCAACAGGAATTTCAAGGGTAGAAGCGGTACTGTTGACGCAAAAGTCTATCTTTGTAATCCTTTCGTTGCATCAGCGATGGCTCTTAGGGGAGAGATCTTTGATCCCACAAAAACTGACATGACATTTGAGATCAAACCCGAGCCGAATTCATTCCTGATCAATGATAATTTTCTTATCTCTCCTCCTGAGGATGCCTCGGATGTCGAGATTGTCAAAGGACCGAATATTAAGGAGATACCTCTGAACGATCCGCTGGCTGATGAGATCACAGCTCCAGTGATCCTCAAGACCGGAGATAATATTTCCACCGATGATATACTCCCGGCAGGTTCGGAAGTACTACCGCTGAGATCGAATATTCCGGCTATAGCGGAATATGTTTATGCAAGACTTGACAATACATTTGCGACAAGGGCAAAAGAAGCGGGGAAGAGTATCATTGTCGGAGCGAATAACTACGGACAGGGTTCTTCGAGAGAGCATGCTGCAATGGCTCCGATGTTCCTTGGAGTAAAAGCAGTTATTTCAAAGAATTTTGCAAGGATCCACAGGGCGAATCTTGTGAATTTCGGTATTCTTCCGCTTACGTTTGACGATCCGGCTGATTATGACAGGATAGACCAGGAAGACACACTGACAATCCTGAACGTTAATGAAAGCCTGAACAACGGCGGGAAATTTACGGTTAGAAACGGCAGGACAGGTGACGAATTTACTGCAAGTGGTGTTTTCAGCGAACGTGCAAAGAAGATTCTCAGTTCAGGTGGTCTGCTGCCTTACTTAAAAGCGACATTAAAATAAATATTCTTTAAAATTATAAATATAAGACAAGGAGCTGACAGTGAAAGTTATAACACCTCCGTTATCAGATGCTGATGTTGAGGATTTACGCGCTGGTGATACAGTAAAGATCACCGGGGTGATCTACACTGCAAGGGATGCGGCTCATAAGCGACTGGTAGAACTCCTGGACCAGGGAAAAGAGCTTCCGGTAGATCTGGAAGGTCAGATAATGTATTTCGTTGGCCCGACACCGGCAAAACCGGGAAATCCGATAGGATCTGCTGGACCAACGACCAGTTACCGCATGGATCCTTATTCTCCAAGGATTATTGAGATCGGGCAGAAGGGAATGATCGGGAAAGGTGAAAGAGGAACACCGGTTGTTGACGCAATGAAAACGCACAAAGCTGTTTATTTTGCCGCAGTTGGCGGTGCCGGTGCTCTTATCGCAAAATCGATAAAAAAAGCTGAGATCGTTGCTTACGAAGACCTCGGTGCAGAAGCGATCAGACGTCTGGAAGTCGAGGAATTTCCTGCTGTTGTCGCACAGGACTGCCACGGCGGCAACCTGTACCAGGAAGGAAAGGAAAATTTTGTAAGGTCTCTTTACTAAAAATTTGAAAATGTAATCCTTAATATCAGGAGTGTTTTATGCGTGAGCTGAACGTTCAGGAAATCACTAAAGTCGTTAAAGAACTGTGCATGACTGCGAATTACGATCTTGGTGAGGATGTATATAACAGGCTGAAGGAAAGCCGTGAAAACGAAACAACAGAAGTCGGGAAGAACATTCTCGATATGATCATAAAAAATGCCGAAATAGCCACTAATGAGAAGGTTCCGATCTGCCAGGATACAGGATTTTCGGTTTTCTTTGTAGAGCTTGGGCAGGACCTTCATCTAGTCGGCGGAGATCTCAATGACGCCATAAATGAAGGGGTACGCCAGGGGTATCAAGACGGGTACCTCAGAAAATCGATAGTCGAAGATCCGCTGAGGCGGGTAAATACAAAGGACAATACGCCTTCTGTAGTTCATATTGAGATAAAACCCGGAGACGGATTCAAAATAACAATTGCTCCGAAAGGCGGGGGGTCTGAGAATATGAGCGAGGTTAAAATGATGAAACCTGCTGACGGTGAAGACGGTGCAAAGGATTTCGTGGTTGACCGCGTTACTCGCTCGGGAGCGAATCCTTGTCCGCCCATAGTAGTCGGTGTAGGTATCGGCGGAACTTTCGAAAAATCGGCTATGCTGGCAAAGAAAGCCCTTCTCAGGGAAGTAGGAGATAGAAATCCGGATCCGTTTTATGCGGATATGGAAAAAGAGCTTCTCGAGAGGATCAACAAGATCGGTATTGGCCCTCAGGGACTTGGTGGAAAAACTACAGCCCTGGAAGTTTTTGTAGAGGCCCATCCGTGTCATATTGCGAGTCTTC
>JANQEH010000192.1 GCA_028278455.1 bacterium | reverse complement strand
TCGGAAAAGTTGTTAAAGTCTTTTCCCGGGGGGAGCTGATCATAGATGGAGAAGACTGCCTGGCTGAGCAGGGCCGGGGTCAGTACATACATTGCAGGTTAGATTAGGACTACAATCACCATTAAAGGAATAGGTTTATCTTTAAAACTATATGAGTAGCAATCCGGCCATACTCTAAAATATCCCCCTACATTAATAATTGACCAGAATTCAATAATTATATCTCAAATTTTAAGGGAAATATTAATTAATATTTTCAGAATATGGATTTTTGTGTTATAATGGTTTAATGTGAAATGTATAATCGAATGGCTGGTGATATGTTAATGAAAAGCAAGATTATTCTTATTATGACCAGGTACTTTATTACAGTTGTAATTCTAATCCTGTTCTTTTCCTTCTCTTATGGCAGTGAGCAGACAGAGCAGATGAGCAGAATATTAAAAATGGGTATAGCCGGGAATGTCCCGCTTGCATTTAGAAATGATAAAGGACAGGCAGAAGGTGTATATGTTGACCTTCTGGAATATATTGCAGTCCAGGAAAATTGGGAGATTGAATATGTATTCGGCAATATCAACGATCTTACTCCAAAGCTGGATAGCGGAGAGATAGATATTTTCGTGCTTGCATACACATATGAACGCCAGTTGAAATACATATTTAATGAAGAGGTAATCATAAATCAATGGGCGGAGGTACTGGTCGATAAGGACTCAGAAATAACTTCGTTGTTTGATTTGAGAAATAAGAAAATCGCCTGCGTTGAGAACGATGCTTTCACAGACGGTCCTCAGGGAATAGTAAGTATAAATGATCAGCTTGAACTTGAAAGCGAAATCATTATGATGGAGTATACCCATGATGCGGTTGAAGCTGTAGTTGCCGGGAATGCCGATGCAGCTGTTGCAAACAGACTTCATGCGATGCTTGCATCATCCGAATATGAGGTAAAGAGAAGCGGTATAGTATTTTCACCTGTCAGGATTAATTTCGCAATGAAGATCGATAATCCGGCGTCGAAGCTAATCATTGAGAAAATTGATTATTATATTACAGATCTTAGAGATGATCAGGAGTCTATTTATTACACCGCTGTTGAAAAACATCTTGGTAATCCTGCGACAGTTGTTATAACCACACCAAAATGGCTTCAGTATATTTATTATTTAGTTGGACTCATGTTCCTCTTTGTGCTGTCAAATGCTCTAATGCTTAGATGGCAGGTGAGAAACAAGACTGCTGTTCTCAGAAAGGTTAATGAAGAGCTGAGAATGAGTGAGCAAAGATTCCGTAAAATGTTTGAAGAGAGTAATATCGGCATAAAGCTGATCAGTATTGACGGCAGGATAATACAGGCTAATCCTGCATTCTGCAGTATGATCGGGTACAATAGTGAAAAGCTGAAAGGAATGAAAACGAATGATCTAATTCCAGAAGAGGAATTATCGGTAAACAAAGAGAACTATTCCAGGCTGATCAATGGTGAGGTTGACAGCCTGAAGACTGAATTAAGTTTTGTTAACAGTAATAATGAGAGGATCGAGACAATATCCTATAAATCAATAATAAACGACCAATATGGCAAACCGCAGTATATTCTATCAATTGCAGAGGATATTACAGAAAGAAAAAAAGCTGAAAATGAACTGCTTTTTCTTCATAATCAGACTGAACAGTTCAGTCGTACTGCAGCAAGAATGATCACTCAAAAAGACGAGAATAAGCTATTCGACAGTATCAGTAATGCCATCGTACAATATTCAGATTATAAACGTGTTTTGATATCTTATTTTAAAGACGAGCCTCCTTACAGAGAAATAATAAGCTATGCTGGATTAGGAGAGGATATAATCGAAAAGCTTAGAAACGTACACATGCCTTCAGTATGGTATGAGGAAATTTTCAATAAAGGGATCAAATTAGGACAGTTTTCATCATATATCCCCCACACAATGAAACATATTTTGAAAAAGGAAGCAACCGTTTTCGGTGAAGGTGAGGCCGGGAAGGCAAAGGATAGCTGGCATCCTGAGGATAACTTGATTGTACAGATGAGGGATGAAAAAGGTAATTTTATTGGTGTGATTTCTGTTGATGAATCGAAATCCGGAAAGAAACCTACAAAAGATACTGTGGGGCCTTTGGAAGTTTTTTCTAGCCTTATCTCACAGGCAATATTGAATACGAGGACTGAAAAAGAAAAAAGCAAACTCGAAGAGCAGCTGTACAAGGCTCAGAAAATGGAATCAATTGGAAGGCTTGCAGGAGGTATAGCTCATGATTTTAACAATGTGTTGACGAGTATAATGGGGTATGCCGAGTTATTATCTCTGAAATTCAATGATACTTCAACCCCCGAGGGCGAGGCCGCGGGTATCATTATCCAGGGAACTGAAAGGGCCTCGGATCTTACAAAGCAACTGCTGGGATTCGCACGGGGGGGCAAATATAATCCTGTTCCATTGAATATCAATAGTGTTATTCAGAATGTGGTTAAAGTGTCTGAAAAGATCTTTGAAAAGAGTATAGAGGTGGTTTATGAACTTGAAGAAAGTATACATAATATCGAAGCAGATAAAAATCAGCTGGACCAGGTGCTGACAAATCTTATAATAAATGCGAGAGACGCAATGCCGGAGGGGGGAAAAGTAATATTCGCCACTGAAAACACTGAAATTACGCAGGATGTTCGCAGTGATCTCCCGGAGTTGATACCCGGTAGATATGTAAAACTCGTTGTAACTGATACAGGTATTGGTATGCTGAAAGAGGTCAGGGAGAAGATATTTGAACCGTTTTATACAACAAAAGGAAAAGGTAAAGGTACGGGTCTTGGTCTAGCCACGGTCTATGGGATTATAACCAATCACAATGGGTATGTTTTTGTGGACAGTGAACCGGGAATAGGTACTTCATTTACGATCTATTTACCGGTAACAGACCGGGAACTATTGGAGGAAGTTATTGAAAAAGATTTCATAAAGGGGGATGCCGTGATCCTGATTGTCGATGATGAGCAGAGTGTGAGAGATCTCGCACAGAAAATGTTGTCACTGCTTGGATATAGTGTCCTGACTGCTGATGACGGTAATAACGCTGTACAGTTTATCCGGGAAAAGAAAGACCAGATCGATCTGGTAATTGTTGATATGATAATGCCCAATCTGGGTGGGAAGGAAACAATTATCGAAATGAAGAAGATTGCCCCCGATCTCAGGATTGTTCTTGCAAGCGGTTATTCTCAGGATGGAAAGGCTTTGGATATCCTTGAAGGCGGAAATATTGAGTTTATTCAGAAGCCATTCAGGATGCAGGAATTATCGGAAGTAATTTCAAAAGCACTAAAGAACTGATAATAATAATGAAATACAGGATTATTAGAAACAGTTGAAATTTTCAGATCAACAGTGCAATAAATTGTTTATAGAAAATTTATTAATGAATAATTCTCTTCCTCAGTTTTATTTATATTATTACACAAATACATACTGAAAATATACACGGAGGCTTTAAGTGAAGAAATATTCTACAATAATATTATCAATTGTTCTGATTTTAATAATAACATCGGCCAATGCACAGGATATTCTCACAGCAAGTGAGAAATCAGGATTTCAGAGATACACATCACATGTTGAATTGATCGATTTCCTCAAGAAGATCCAGGCAGCTTCTACTGAGATGAAGCTCGGATTCTATGGAAAAACGATCGAAGGCAGAAAAATCCCTTATGCAGTATTCAGCAGACCGTCTATCACGCAGCCGTGGGAAGCAATGGTATCCGGCAAGACGATTGCTATGCTGGTTGCGAATGTCCATGGTGGAGAACGAACACTGAGAGAATCTAATCTGATGCTGATAAGGGAGCTCGCTACACCTGGTACAGAAGCTAACAGACTTCTTGATGACCTTGTAATAATCATGGTGCCCACTATCAATCCGGATGGATTCGAGAATAAACCTCGTCCGACTAGAGGTAACTCACAAGGTGTAGACATGAACCGTGATTATATGAAGCTCGAACAGCCGGCACTGGTCCAATATGTACAAAACATAATGCTCAAATGGCATCCTCATATTTTTGTTGATGGACATAATGGAGGTTCTTATCCTTACAATGTCAGTTACCAGGCGCCAAGTCATGCTGCCCCGGATCAGAGGCTGACCGAACTATCAGACAGAGAATTATTCCCATTTATCGACAAAAAGATGGAGGAAAGCGGTTATAGATCATTCTATTACAGCGGCGGTAATGAAAGGGCATGGAGAGTTGGAGGATCCGATCCGAGGATCGGAAGAAATTATGGTGGATTTCTTAACACTTTTGGAATTCTGTTTGAATCTCCGGGAGGACAGGATCCCGAGATTGGTGCGAAAAGCGGAATGGTTGCATATCTGGCAGTTCTTCAGTGGACTGCCCAGAATGCAGATAAAGTTATGATGTACGTGAACAGGGCACGTCGTGAGACAATAGAAATGGGTGATGCAGCCGAAGGTGAAGTACCTGTAGCAATGACATACGAGGCAGAAGCATTTAAAGTTAACTACGAGTACAATGCGGCCCCGAGAGGGGAGCGGGAGCGCGACATGAAGAAAGTTACCGGAGGCGATATACTGAAAAAACCGGTCATTACTAAGGCTAGACCCCGTCCTTATGCTTACATACTCGAAGCAAAAGCACATAAAGCAGTAAAGCTTCTCCGGAAACATGGGATAACTGTCGAAGTACTGCTGAAGGATACGGAGATCCCAGTGTCAGTCTATGTCATGGAAAGTGTCAGCAGGAGGGAAGAATATGACCATCCTGCAGCGGTAACAGTTAAATTAGAAGACACTGTGGTGGATACGGTACTTACATTCCCCGGCGGGACGTACGTGATCCCTACCGGACAGATGATGGGCCGGGTAGCGGCTCACCTTCTTGAACCTGAAACTAATGACAATGTGATCCGGTGGAATACAATGGATGCGATACTTCCGAGGATGTATACGGAGGAGCAAATACAGAGAATGCGGAGATACCGCAGTAATTTTAAACCTGGACTTCCGATAATCCCGATCTACAAGCTGATGAGACCGACACCGCTATCGACAATAATATTGAATTAATAATAATCTACTAAGGAGGAATAGCTCTACAAATAGAAAAAAATGAGAATTAATCGAATCAATGCATTTTCTTCTTTTAATTTAATGTTAATGCATTATATTATTATGATCTCGAATGCTGAATCAGATAAGTTATTTTGATCAGTCTAGAATATCTGGATTATCTATATAACTCTATATTATCGAGTAATCTAATGTTGAACAATGTTGGAGAGTTATGTTGAGTCCACTTTTTTTTCCTATTTTTAAACCTATATCCCGTAAACGGCCTGCCTTTATTATTGTTTATTTTCTGATTTTGCTAATTTTACCCGGTTTAAAGCTTTCGGCACAGATAAAACCTGAAGTTCTTGATCATTCATCACAGCAATATGGATACTTTTTTTATCATTTTAAAGTCAAAGATGGTTTATCACAAAGTACTGTAAACTGTATTCTTCAGGATAATTACGGCTTCATGTGGTTTGGCACAGATAACGGTCTGAACAGATATGATGGTTATGAAATAAGGAAATATTACTCTTCGGAACATCCTTGCGGACTTAAGGGGAATTGCATTTTCACAATGCTGCATGGGATAAAAAACAGAATTTACA
>JANQEH010000130.1 GCA_028278455.1 bacterium | reverse complement strand
AGATATTACTTATCCAATATATGGATGCCTTCTCCTACTCCAATCGGCAAATCGAATCCCTGCCAGATGAACAGCAGTCCTATCCAGATGATAAGTAATATTATGGCATAAGGCAGCAGAAGTGAGATTACCGTGCCCACACCTGCTTTTTTATGATATTTGTGAACCCAACCCAACATCAGCGGAAAATAAGGATAAAGCGGGCTAATACAATTGGTAACCGAATCGCCTATTCGATAAAGAAGCTGAACAAATGCCGGGTTATAATTTAGCTGCGCCAACATGGGTATAAAAACCGGTGCAAATATCGCCCATTTGGCAGAACCGCTGCCGATAAAGATATTCAAGAATGCTACCATCAGAATGAACAGGATAAACATTAGGGGCCCGGTAAGTCCGGTGGCGCTAAGAAATTCAGCGCCATTGATAGCTAAAATTTGGTCAAGATGACTCCATTTGAACAAATTGATAAATTGCGCCACCACGAACATCAGTACAATATAACCCGCCAGATCCTTCATTCCATCGGACATAAATTTTATGACATCATCGGTTTGACGAATACTGCCCACTACTTTGCCGTAAACATAACCCGGAACAGCGAAAAATAGAAACAGAATGGGTACAAGGCCCCTCAGGAATGGAGATGGGACTATTCCACCGGTTTCTTGATTACGCAAGATTCCATCGCTCGGGACAATTGTGAAACTAATGACAATTAAATATGCAAATAACGCGATACCGGCAAAAAGCAGCCCTTTCTTTTCAATTGCCGTTAATCGCTTTGGTCCATTTTCCTCAGATGCACTATGCGCTTCAGCACCCTCAAGCTTAAATTCTTTGCATTTTGGTATTGTAAATTTCAAGGCAACTACAGTACCGGCTATTGCCAGAACGAAAGTGGATACAATCATAAAATACCAGTTCGCCGTAGCGCTGACTTCAATTCCATTACCGATATTTTGTGCCACTTCAGTTGATATACCTGCTAACAGTACGTCCGTGCCGGCAATCAGCAGGTTGGCTGAAAATCCTGCAGTGGCTCCTGCATAGCCAACAACAAGGCCGGCAATTGGATGTTTCCCCATTTTTGCAAACACTAATGCAGCTATGGGAGGTATAATTACTACACCGGCATCCGAGCCGATGTTACCACAAGCCCCCAGAATAAATACAATCGGGATCACAACTTTGTCGTGTACGGAAAACGCAATACCCTTCATAACACTCGGTAAAAAACCGCTTTTCTCAGCAATACTTACCCCCATTAACATTACCAAAACTAAACCAAACGGGGCAAAGTAGGCAAAATTTTGAACGACTTCTTGCACAAATCGGCGAAGTCCTTCCGCTGATAAAAGATTTACGGCCTCTACCACAACACCAGAAGAGGGATCCTCAACACGCAATCCTGTTTTCTGAGCAATGAAAGAAACGGCGATTGTTAACAAACAAATACCGATAAACATCCAATAAGGATGAGGTAATTTATTGCCAATAATTTCGATATATTGGAGAAGGCCTTTATTTTTCTGAATCTTCTTTTTAATCTTAGATACTCCTTATCAATAATTTATATGAGACAGCTTTTGTTGAATTATTTAAAAATTTGATTCAAAATACGAATATTAATCATATTATCAAACAGTGAAGTCATATTTCACGAGAATATTTAATATAAAGTTTTTGGTAAGCTGATTTGTAATGTGTCAATAATCAAAAATAATGTCCTTCGACAAGCTCAGGACACCATTCGACTTTTGTTATTTATGAGCCTGCCATGAGCCACTCTCAAATCTCCCGAATAGGGAGTTGAGAGTGAGTCGGATGGTGGAGACGGCGGGAGTCGAACCCGCGTCCGAGAAAGCTTCCGAACAGGCTTCTACATACTTAGGCTGCGTGAGTGCTTTTCACCGGTCTGCTATCCGCAACCAAACCACAGACCGGTTATTCCGGAAAGGTTGATCCTCCCGCTGCCGGAAACACCGGGATTCACCCCTGTCATAATATGACGTTCTTTATCAACCCCGACAGGGTGGAGTCGTTAAAGAACGAGCAGTCAATTAAGCTGCCAGCGCGAGATTTTCGTCTGCACTTAGATTTAGATACCAGCCGTTTTATCCCCGAAGGGATGGCTTGCGCCACGAGTCTGCCGGAGAAACTCGGTATGCTACCTGAAATTCTTCGATCCCGTCGAAACCAGTTTCGTCCCCGGGAACAATATTTTAACGCCGCTTAATATAATAAATATCCTTTATATTTCAAAATTGTAATTTTGAAATACATTTTTGTTTCAGGCTACCTTTACGGAATCCTTTATTCTGTAGTAAAGACAAACTTCTTTGTACCAAAGTGGCACATAGGATACAAAGAATTCAAATGGCTTAAATGTGTGATTTTATTCTTTCTAAAGGTTGATTTTGTTAATAATCGGGATTCCCGCATCTTCGGGAACGACTTTAAAGATGATGAAACTCTTTAAGACGTTAGATGATCATTTCTTAATACTGTACCGGCTGATAAAATTGCGTTTTCTGCACAAGTAAGATATTCTTGACAACGTTGAATTAATTACTTAGATTTCCATTTATTAGTACTTTTTCTCTCCAAATATCCAAAATAGGGCTATATTTACTATAAATCATAAGGAGTATGACATGAAAAGATCATTTCAGAGGTTCTTTGTATTTTTATTGATAATGGCTGTTTTACAGCCGGCTGCTATAGCTCAGAAAAAGAATCTGACTATTGAAGATTATGACCAGTGGCAGAGTATTCGAACAGCTGTTCTTTCTCCTGACGGCGGATGGTTCGCTTACCAGATAAACCTTTTTGATGGAGACGGTTGGCTGGCGTTGAAAGGAGTTAACGCAGATAAAGAGACAAAAATGATGTATGGCAGCAGGCCTCTGTTTTCAGGTGATAACAAATGGTTCGCCTTTTCAATCGGAGTTTCCAAGGAAGAATCAGAGAAGCTTAAAAAAGCGAAAAAACCTGTTAAGATGAAAATGGGGCTGATGAATCTTGCTGCCTCGGAGATTGACACATTCGATAATATCACATCTTTTTCATTTTCTGATGACGGCAGATTCCTTTCCATGAAGAAGTATAAAGCTGAAGGGATCGAGACAGGCGGTACCGATCTTTTACTAAGAGACCTTCAATACGGAACCAACCAGATAATCGGCAATGTTGCTGAGCACAGTTTCAATGAGGAAGGTTCTATGCTCGCTGTGCTTGTAGATTCTTATGAAAAACTTGGTAACGGTGTTCACTTATATGACCTTGGCAAAGGAACGATTAAGGTTCTTGATAACGATGACACTGCTTATAAAAGACTCCTTTGGGACGAGGATGGAAATTCACTCGCTTTTATGAAAGAATTTGAAGACAAGGATTACGAAGAAAAAAACTTCGCAGTCTATGCGTTCAAGAACCTGAACAAGAATCCCTCTAAAAATGTTTATGATCCTGCTAAAGAAGGAAATTTTCCTGAAGACATGCGGATATCCGATGAAAGACGTCTGAGGTGGTCGGAGGATGCTGAAACTGTTTTCTTCGGTATCAAGAAATGGACGAAAAAGGAAAGGAATGAGGATAAAAAGAAAGATTATAAGGAGAAAAGCGGCGAAGACGACAAAGATAAAAAGAAGCCCAAAAAGAAAGAGGATCTCGATCCCCCTGGTGTAGATATCTGGCATTACAGGGATGCCCGTGTTCAGCCGACCCAGAAAGTGAGAGCGAATACTGACAAAAGATTTACATTCCTGAGCGCCTGGAATGTTGATTCAAATACTTTTGTCCGTCTTGCGGATGAGACAATGCGCAATGTCACACTTACCGGTGACCAGAAATTCGGTATTGGATATGATTCCACACCGTATGAGCCGGCATTCCGTGAGCAGTGGAATGATATTTATATTGTTGATACAGAAACCGGAGAAAAGGAAAGGATTCTCGAGAGGCACCAGAGATGCTATCCATCATCCGGAGGGAAATACCTCCTTTATTTCCGTGACAACCACTGGTGGACATTTGATATCGCAAAAGGTGTACATACTAATATCACAGAAAGCATTGACGCGAAGTTCAATAATTATACGAGAATTGCAGGAACGGAACAGGATGGACCTTTTGGCCATGGAAGATGGGCAAAAGACGATGAATGGGTACTTTTATACGACAGATACGATATATATAAAGTCTGGCCTGACGGCAGGAAGAATGAAAGACTGACTTTCGGAAATGGTGACAGAACAAGATACAGGTTCACTGTCACGGATTACGAAGAGAATTATATCGATCCGAAAGCTCCTTTGTATCTGAGCGTTTACGGGGATTTCACGAAAGAATCCGGATATGCCCGGCTCGACAAAGGCAGCAAGTTAACCAGTCTTATCTATGAAGACAGGAATGTCGGCAGGCTTCGTAAAGCAGAGGATACAGATAATTTTATCATTCTGAAGCAGAAAGCCGACGAGTCACCGAATTATTTTTTATACGAAAAGACTTTCTCTGATCCTGTACAATTGACAAATACGAATCCGCAGCAGGATGATTACCATTGGGGCCATTCAGAGCTTATCACGTTTACAAACAGGAATGGAGTTGAATTACAGGGTAAGCTGCTTTACCCGGCAAATTACCAGCCGGGCAGAAAGTATCCGATGCTGGTTTATATTTATGAACTTCGTTCGCAGAGCCTTCATTATTATAACACTCCATCGAACCGGAGCGCATATAACCAGAGAAGATATTCATCTGAGGGATATTTCGTTTTTGAACCGGATATTGTCTACAGACTTAGTGATCCTGGGATGTCCGCAGTAGAATGTGTTGTTCCTGCGGTTGAAAAAGTCCTTGACACAGGAATGATTGACAGGGATAAGATCGGGCTGATGGGACATTCCTGGGGGGCATACCAGACAGCTTTTATTATTACCCAAACCGATCTTTTCAGCGCAGCTGTTGCCGGAGCTCCGCTTACTAACATGATAAGCATGTATAATTCCGTATATTGGAATTCAGGCACGCCTGATGCCGTGATTTTCGAGACAAGCCAGGGCAGATTTCCAAAGCCTTATTGGGAAGACTGGGATAAATTTGTTGAGAATTCACCTATATTTAATATTCAGAACACCAAAACCCCCCTCCTTGTTGAGTTCGGAACGGATGACGGAGCTGTAGATTTCAACCAGGGTGTCGAGCTGTATAACACCATGCGTAGAATGGAGAAAACCTATGTTATGCTTGTGTATGAAGGTGAAAATCATGGACTTGCAAAGAAGGAAAACCAGATAGATTACGGAACAAGGGCTAATGAATGGTTCAAGCATTATCTGCTGGAGGACCAACCGGCAAAATGGATTACAGACGGTGTTCCATATCTCGAGAAACCTACTGAACTGGCAAAAAAGAAAAAGAAGTAGCAGTTATTGAATAGAACAGAAAAGGCAGCTTAACGGCTGCCTTTTTATTTTATGAATATTAAATCTATAATGAAAATTTAAGCTGTGTTTTCGATCAGAATTTCAAGAGATGAGTCCCGAGCAGGAAAGAGAATCCCCCGATATCCTTAAAGGCTGTTTTCCCGTAATCGTATTTCATTATAATGCTGAATCCCCATGTAAGCCCGAACCCGTGAATATCAGCGTCGTGGAGGAGGTGTCCTGTCTCGATGAAAAAGCCGGTTTTCTTTACAGATACAACTTCTTCAAGTCTGTTATCGACAAAGTTGAATGTACCGCTGTTAAAATCCTTAGTCGTCCAGACAGTAATAAAGGTATTCTCCGTTTTTAGGGCAGAAAGCCCAAGGCCGACCCATGTCATAGAATTTTTCATTGGAAGAAATTCTCTTCCTGTTATCCTGATACCGAAATTCTGGATCAGCTCAACAAAATTTTCTGATGTCATCGAAACTGAATTATCAATAGTTCCCTGCACAGGAGTTCTTTTTTCTGTCGGATAACGGCTGACCTGGTAATAGAGATAAAGGAAATCCAATGTTCTTACGGATCCGCCAAGGCGCAGGATCGGTCTCCTTATGAAATCATTCCCGAAGTCTGAAATGAATGAATAGAAAAGCCCGAAACCGCCCTCAAGTATAAACTTCGGAATTTCTAAAGCGCTTTCAGGATCTGCTTTATCCTGCGCAGTATATCCATCACTTGTAAAACGGATATCCCTATCCTGAGGCAGGAGTAGAGTTGGGATCATCAGGGTAAGTAAAAGAAACAGGATGTTTAATTTAGTTTTCAGCATAATGATAGAATACAATAAGTCTATCAGATTTATTCAAACAATTTGTGAAAATCTATTGTTCTCCTTCTCCGGTTCAATCTTAACTCATTATTAACATACAATTTATATAGATTTATTAACATTTTGAATTAAGAAACCTGTAATAAGCGGTTTAGTACAGGTGTTTAGCAGCCAAAGTATGCACGAATCCACCCCGGTTTCTGTAAACTATTGATATTACACAACATAGAGAGGGTGCCAATCTTCTTTCCTCCACCTCCTGATATCGAGAGTTTCGCCTGTGTGCTGTTTTCTAAAATGAATATTCATTAGAGCATGCGGTTATCCACAGTTTATCCACATCGATGAAAAAGTCCGCTCACCTCATAATTATATAAAAAATATACTAAAAATATTTGGAATTAAATTTTAAATACGTTACATTTTTAAGCTATAATCGAATAGCCTTAAATTCAGTAAATTACTAATAATAGCGGTATTGTACAATGAAGAGAACATTTCAACCGAGCAATAGAAAAAGAAAGAACAAGCACGGTTTCAGGAGCAGGATGAGCACTAAGAGCGGCCGGATGATCATCAGCAGGCGGAGATCAAAAGGAAGAGTACGGTTAACCGTCAGCGATTAAATGTAGAGCTTTTTGAGCGACCAAACATTAAAACGCTCTGAGTATTTGAAGAGCCCCCTGAAAATATCCTTGATAATTCGAGAAGGAAAGAGAATTCAAGGGGATATGGTAACAATACATTTTACTTTTTCTGAAAAACCGGCATTCGCCGTTCTCGTAAAGAAAAGAGCCGGTAAAGCAGTTGAGAGAAACAGAATAAAACGCTGGATAAGAGAAATATACCGGCAGGGAAAGCACAGGTTAGGCAGGCCGCTGGAAATCATTATTATGTCAAATAAAACTTACGGCAGCTTAGAATTTGAGGCACTGGAAAAAGATATATATTCCTTATTCAGAAAAATCGCAGCAGTAAAATAATGAAGTATTTAACAGTTATACTCATAAAAGCATATCAAATTATAATCTCACCGCATTTTCCATCAGTATGCCGTTTTCAACCAAGCTGTTCAGAGTATTCAATAGAAGCTATACAGAAATACGGTTTCTTTAAAGGTGGAAAAATGTCAATGAAGAGGCTTTTCAGATGTCACCCATTCTCGAAAAGTCACGGCTGGGACCCGGTAAAATAATAAACGGTTAATGAAATTATGGATCGCAGAAGCTTATTTGCATTGTTTTTAATTTTTATGGTTTTGATCCTCTGGAAACCATACATGGAATGGATGAATCCTACTCCTCCTCCTTCGGAGATTCCGGAGGACATTTTTCAGGTACCACCGGATACATCTGTGGTTATAAAAAATGAACCCGCGGCTCAGGAGCAGACAACAGAACAACCGCAGGCCGCTGGCGAATCGATCGGATCGATTACCAAAACCGACTTAGATGAAAAAAAGCTGATCATCGAAACAGATCTTTATAAGGGTACTATATCCACAAAGGGGGGGACTGTAGAAAAATGGCTTATGAAAGAATATGAGAGTTATCAATGGGATGAACTTGATATAATCAGGAATAATGACATTGGTAATCTCGGCCTGACATTCTTCAGCAAGGAAGGTTACACTGTTGAGTTGAAAGATTTCGATTTCATACCGGAAAATATGGAAGATATTAATGGTGAATATGTGATCGACCTAACTGCCCCCGGATCCTCCGGCAGCAGGCAGATAACAATGACCGCTGATTTGGGGGAGGGGAGATTCATCAGGAAAAGGCTAATGTTCGACAGAAGTTCATACAGCGTAATGATGGAAATCGAATTTGAAAATATGCAGGAAGTAATAAGCAACCAGTCTTATCAGATCACCTGGGGATCCGGGATGAAGAATAATGAGAAGAATCCGGATGATAATATGGACCAGGCGAAAAGTGTCGCGCTCTACGGCAGTGATGTCGAGAAGTTCGATGTTAAAACCAACACCGAGTTCATAACGAATCGCAGGATGGATGGTACTGTCCACTGGATCGCCACCAAGGATAAATACTTTACTTCCGTAATAATTCCAGTGAGCGACAAGGGGACCGGATACCAGGCAAACGGCCAGTATCTTCCCGGTCAGCAGGCAATGGGAGCAGAAAATTATGTAACGCATCTTTTTATGGGTTATGTGCCGTCAGGAAGAGTATTTACGGACAGGTTTCATGTATATCTCGGGCCACTGGAGTATTATCATTTGAAGGAAATCGATGAAGGAATCGAGGGAGATCTAAAGCTCACAAGTATAGTTCTTGATGTAAATACTCTGATCAAGCCACTGACATTCCTTATTTACAGGATATTCAATTTTCTTCATGATTTTATTCCTAATTATGGATTTGTGATAATTGTTTTCTCACTGATCCTGAACATTGCTATGTATCCGCTGACTGCCAAGAGTTATAAATCTATCAAGAAGATGCAGGGTATTCAGCCAATGCTGACTGAGCTCAAAGAGAAGTATAAGGACGAACCGCAGAAATTCCAGCAGGCGCAGATGAAGTTTTTCAAGGAGAACAAGATCAATCCTCTTGGAGGCTGTCTGCCTTTGCTTTTCCAGATGCCTGTATTTTTTGCTATATATCCGATTTTTAGGACGATCGAGCTCAGGGGAGCGCATTTTCTTCTCTGGATCAAGGACCTTTCGAGCCCGGATGCATTCGCAACACTTCCGTTCGAAATCCCGTTGTACGGTGACAGTTTTAACCTGCTGACAGTGATATATGCGGTAATGATGTTCCTTCAGCAGAAGGTGATGGTTAATGATCCCAAGCAGAAAGCTATGATATATATCATGCCTGTTATGATGCTTGTACTTCTCAACAGGCTTTCATCGGGATTCATTCTGTATTTTATCATCTTCCTGCTACTTTCGATCGCGCAGAGATTTCTTGTCCGTGATGGAGAGGTAGAGGTTGCTCCGGCTGCTGCAACGAAGCCTGCAGCCAAGGCTAAATCTGCTGGAAAAAATCCAAAAAGTAACGGAAGGAAGACAAAAAAGAAATAAGTCTAAAGAATGCTATTATATCTGGGTAATTAGAGATCTTCTCTGATTACCCATATTTATTTGCGCAAAAACATACTAATTCACATATAAATTTACGTAATCAATTTCTGAGATTTCCCTGCTTTCCCTTTCTACTTTGCAGAATAGGGACTAAGCTTGAAACGACAGGTACTTTTCCCAGGCTTTGTCATTTCAACGGTAATCCCGAGGCATCGGGACGGCCCGGAGAAATCTAAACACCATTTGAAGTCGAAAAACCAATGTGAGTTACAGCTAAATAATAAATGCATCTAAAGTTCAGAAAATGCTCCCGACAGAAGACACCATATCAGCGATTGTAACACCTCAATTTCCTTCTGGAATAGGGATAATCCGCATCAGTGGGAGAGATTCCATCTCTATCGCAGGGAAAGTATTCCGCTCTTCAAAGCCTTTGACAGAATATGAAACTCATAAAGCTGTCTTCGGTACGTTTTCCGATCCACAGAAAAATACTGACATCGATGAAGGATTGTGCCTGATCATGAAAGGCCCTAATTCATATACAGGTGAAGATGTTGTCGAGTTTAATCTCCACGGCAGCCCGATTCTTCTCAGGGAGGCGCTCGGAGTGATCTCAAGGGAAGGTGCGAGGCTTGCTGAACCGGGAGAATTCACCTTCCGCGCCTACATGAACGGGAAAATGAGCCTCACCCAGTCGGAGGCTGTGAACGACCTTATCCTTGCAAGGAGTGAAGCCGGGATGAGGAACGCTTTCCTCCAGATGAAAGGATCATTGCAGGACCGGTTCATATATCTAAGGAACAACATATTCGAGGTACTATCGAATTTTGAGGCGGATATTGAGTTTCCCGAGGAGGGCCTGAACACAATAACCAGACATGAAGCTCTCGAGAGGCTCGATTCAGCCCGGGCCGAGCTGGTAGAGCTTGCAGATTCATACTCGCTTGGAAGGAAGATCGAAGAAGGGATCCGAATTGTGATCTGCGGCCCCCCCAATTCCGGAAAATCTACTCTTCTGAATTCACTGCTGAACAAAGACCGTGCGCTTGTGCATGATACACCCGGGACAACCCGGGATATTATCGAAGATTTTATCGAAATAAATGGAGCGATGATCCGGCTGGTCGACACAGCCGGTATTAGGGATGATGCGGAAGAGATCGAAGAGCAGGGAATCAGGAAGACATATCAGAGCATAAAGGACGCAGACCTTGTACTTCTTGTACAGAGCGTCGATTTTTCTGAAGATGAAGCGAAAATTCTTTATAAACATATAACCGGTCTTATAACCGGCAGCAAGTCTGAAGGGATAGTGACAAGGATTTACAGCAAGGGAGACATTCTTGATCCGGGGCGGAAGCAGGAACTATCCGATTCAATCGGGAAAACCGGTTTGTTGATCTCAGCAAAGGAGGATTGGGGTATCAGTGAACTCGAAGAGGTATTCAGCCGGACCTTTGAAACCCTCAATCCGGCAGATGCCGACGGGAGGATAATAACGAGCCTCCGGCAGAAGCAATTGATCGAATCCTGTTCGGCTTTGATTCTCCGGGCGATAGAAGGAACTGAGCGGAAGACACCGCTTGAGTATATCGCTGTTGATCTGAATGAAGTCCTTGATTCACTGGATCAGCTGACCGGCCTGAAACCAACTGATGATGTCTACGATCTGATCTTCAGCAGGTTCTGTGTCGGGAAATGATATTATATGTTTCACGTGAAACATATTTGAATAAACCTTATGAATGTGAAAAGGAAATATGATGTGGCAGTCATCGGCGCCGGCCATGCCGGATGCGAGGCTGCACTGGCGACTGCACGCTGCGGATTCAGCACTATTCTGCTCACTCTGAATACGGATTATGCCGCACGGTTGTCCTGCAATCCCGCAATCGGCGGATTGGCAAAGGGACACCTGGTAAGGGAAATAGATGCTTTGGGCGGGGAAATGGCCAGGAATGCTGATGCAAGCGGAATCCAGTTCAGGATGCTTAACAGGTCCAAAGGACCTGCTGTCTGGTCACCAAGAGCTCAATCTGACAAGGATCTTTACTCCCTGCGGATGAGGAATATTCTTCTTGAACAGGAAAATCTGGATTATGTGAGCGGGGAAGCTAAGGGGATTATTATAAGGAATAGCAGATTATATGGTATCGAGACCGGAGGCGGAGAATTCATCGAGTGCAGGATACTTATCATTACCGGAGGAACATTCCTTAATGGAACTATGTACAGGGGAAAAGAAGTATTTTACGGCGGAAGGATTGATGAAGAGAGTTCAACCGGTCTTACTGAAAGCCTCAGGTCAATTGGGATCAGATCCGAGAGGCTGAAAACCGGGACGCCTCCGAGGATCAGTGCCAGATCGGTCGACCTGTCGAAGTTCGAAAAGCAGGATGGCGACCGGGAGATATTCTTCTTTTCATATGGTTCAACTGAACGGGAACTTCCACAGATCGCCTGCTATCTCGGCTGGACTAACGAGATAACCCATGATCATTTGCGGGAGGGATTCCAGGACAGTCCCCTGTTTTCCGGCAAGATCTCAGGCAGGGGCCCGAGGTACTGCCCATCCATCGAAGACAAGATCAACCGGTTTACCGACAAAAACAGACACCAGCTTTTCCTTGAGCCGGAAGGACTGGAGACCGATTCGATCTACCTGAACGGTTTCTCGACCAGCCTCAGCAGGGAAATCCAGGAAAAGGCCATGAGGACTATTACCGGGCTTGAAGATGCAGAGATTCTGGTTTATGGTTATGCTGTTGAATACGACTACTTTCCGCCCGACCAGCTGAAATTCACACTTGAATCAAAGGCTGTGGAAAATCTTTATTTTGCCGGGCAGACTAATGGAACTTCCGGATACGAAGAGGCTGCGGCACAGGGATTATATGCGGCGCTCAACGCTGTAAGAAAACTAAGAGAGGACGAACCTTTTCTTTTGAAGCGCTCGGAAGCTTATACAGGTGTTCTGATAGATGACATAATAACAAAGAAAATAGAAGAGCCGTACAGACTTTTTACAGCCAGCGCGGAATACAGGCTTCTTCTCCGTCAGGACAATGCAGACGAGAGGCTGATGAAATACGGTAAGGAGTTCGGCCTGATCCCGGAGAATATTTTTGAAAGAATGATAGAAAAGCATTCAGCCAGGGAGAGCGCAATTATTCATCTGAAGAAAGCGAAAGCCAAACCGGATAAAACCAATGAAGTTCTTAAAAGGATCTCCAGCGCATCTATCAATAATTCAGAGAGCCTGTACCAACTTTTAAAGAGGCCTGAAATCAAATTGGACCATGTCATTGAGATCGATCCCGGATTTTCCTCAGAATACAGTGAATTTTTGGACACCGAGTTCTCTGCTCAGATCGAAATGGAGATAAAGTATAAAGGTTATATAGACAGGGTTCTGAAGCATTCCGAGAGCTTGCTAAAAATGGAAGATACAAAGCTTCCGCCTGAGTTGAATTATGGGGATCTGGAATTTCTTTCTCTTGAAGCCCGGGAGAAGCTTGGACATTTTAAGCCCGGTACCCTTGGGCAGGCTTCGAGGATTGCAGGAATATCACCGTCGGATGTTACAAATCTGATGTTCCACCTGAAGAGGACAGGCGCTATTAAAAGTTGAACAGGTTGATGTTTCACGTGAAACATTTTGAAAAATGAATGGACAGAACTGCTACGAGAAGAAATATATTTTTGAGAGAGATGACGAGGGAAAAAAACTAAACGATCTCCTGTCATCTGTTGGGATATCATTAGATAGCCGTAAAACCGGCCTGCTGCTTGACTATTCTGAGTTGATCTTTAAGTGGAACATGAAGTCCGGGCTTGTTTCAAAGAATGATGCGGGAAGTATAATGGAGAGGCATATTTTCGAATCGCTCCTTTTATCGAAGACATGCTGCTTATCAGAAGATATCAGGCTGCTTGATATGGGAGCCGGGGCCGGGCTTCCAGGTATCCCCTTGAAGATCTGGAACGACAAAATCGAATTAACCCTCATAGAATCCAACAGGAAGAAAGCCCTGTTCCTTGAATATGCAGCAGATACACTCGGACTTGGAAGTGTTAAAATATTCTCTGACAGGATCGAAGATTTAGGCGGCGATCAGAAGATGATCGACAAGTTTGATGTTGTCACAGCGAGAGCACTTGCACCTCTTGTACAGCTCCTTGAATGGGCAAAACCATTTTTGAATAAAAACGGTAAGTGTGTGTTTCCCAAGGGCAGCAGGCTTATAGAAGAGATTGAAGATGTCGATATGCAGGAATGGAAGGTATCTGCCGAGGATCAAAGCAAATATCTTTCTTCAGAAAGCGGAAAAGAAAAGTTTTTACATGTTGCAATTTGTGTATTAACAAATACTTAAGGTGATATATGTGTCCGGAAAACAGTGAAAACATGAAGCTTTACGATGAATTGAAAAACCTTGCCACAGAGCAGAGGAATCCTCTCTCTGAGGAAATCGACACAGCTCCGGTTTCGACGATCCTCCGGATCATGAACAGTGAAGACGCGCTGGTGCATAAGGCAGTAGAGAAAGAGCTGGCCCATATTGAAGAAGGTGTAAATCTCATAGTAAGCACCCTGAATTCAGGTGGCCGTCTGTTCTATATCGGTGCCGGAACAAGCGGCAGGCTGGGTGTTCTCGACGCATCTGAATGTCCCCCGACCTTTGGAACAGATCCGGAAATAGTCCAGGGGATTATTGCAGGAGGATATGATTCCCTGATCAAGTCCAGGGAAGGTGTTGAGGATATGGCAGAGCAGGGTGTGAAAGATCTGATTGAGAAAGGAATCGGCCCTGGCGACATATTATGCGGATTGACAGCGAGTAAGAGGACACCATACGTTGTCGGAGCGCTGGAATATGCCCGGGAGATTGGAGTTAAGACAATTTATGTTACTTGTATACCTCGTGATGATATCACTATTGAAACAGATGTTGCAATTTGCCCTGTAGTCGGACCTGAGGTTATTATGGGCTCAACAAGGTTGAAAGCGGGGACTGCCGAGAAAATGGTGCTAAATATGTTGACAACAGCATCTTTCATCAGGATCGGCAAAGTGTATAAGAACATGATGGTCGATCTGCAGATGACGAGTAAAAAACTTGCCGAAAGGTCTAAGAGGATCGTCATAATGGTAACAGGTGTGGATTACGATACCGCTTCTATGAAACTTGAAAATGCAGGCGGGCATGTAAAAACCGCTATACTAATGATACTTGCCGGAATATCAAAAGATAGGGCAAAGGAGCTTCTCGCGCAATCCGACGGATTCGTACGCAGAGCCCTCAAAAAAGCTGGATATGAAACGACCGGTTGACAGATGAAAAAAGAAGATACATTCAGACTATTCTATGAGACAGGTTCTTTCAGGAGCCTTGCAGAAAGAACACTAAAAGGTGAATATTTTACCATTAAGGGTGTTTCCGGCTCATCAATTTCTTATCTGCTAAACGGACTTCACAATAATGATTCGAAGAAGCAGCTGATAACGGTTGTTCCTGACTACCGGAGCGCCGAGAGGCTTAATGACGACCTGGAAACCGTTACCGGCCGGGAGATCTTCAATTTTCCGGCATACAGGGGAATTCACCTGGAAGACAAACAGATAAACACCGATATCAGGGTATCCAGGCTGAAGTGTCTGCTGAGTCTGCTCAGGGATACCCCGGGTATCTATATCATCGAGGTAAGGGCCTTTCTGCATCCAATAATCCCAAAAACAGAATTCAAGAACCGCCTTGTGAGAATTGAGACAGGACAGGAAAGCGATTATTCCACGTTCATTGAATTGCTGATAGAAGAAGGTTTCGAACGTGTGAACATGGTTGAGGACTTCGGAGAGATCTCTGTCCGCGGCAGTATAGTTGATATATTCCCTCCTGCAATGCTCGAACCGGTCAGAATCGAATTCTTTGGAGATACAATCGAATCCTTGAGAGTATTTGACATCAATGATCAGCTTTCCCAGAGACATCTTGAGAGTGTTGATATCCTGCCGCCATTCAGTGACCTTAAAGGGGAGCTCGCGCCTCATATTCCGGAAAAAGCATCAACCGTTCTTTCTTACTTTCAACCGGGTGCTCCTATTGTATTCAGCGATCCGGAGAGATCAATAAAGGTGATCGCAGAATATTGTGAGAGATGGAATAGAGAAATGTCGGATGGAGAGCAAAATATCGACTCTTCTCCGGGAGAATTATTCGCAGATATTGAAAACCTATTATCGCAAAATGATTCAGCCTTTGTGAGGAATTCTTTTACAAGCGCTAAAAAAGGTGTTACAATAAATTTCGACACTAAGAGTATTATCCCTTTCAACAGGAACCTTCAGCACCTCAAAAAATATATAACCGATCTGAAGGATGATTTTCCGGGATTGAATGTGATCATTCTTTGTGACAACAAGGGGCAGGCAGACAGATTGAAGGAGCTTATCCTTGAAGAAGATCTTATTATAGTTAACTACAAGGTGTTAATCGGATCTCTTTCCGAGGGATTTTTCTCTCCTGAAGCACAGCTGATGATCCTGAACGATCACGAGATCTTCGGCCGAAAGCACCTGAGAAAGGTACGGAAGATATACCGCGCCAGGAAGGTATCGCTCGATGACCTGTCCCTGAAATTCGGTGATTACGTGGTTCACGATGAATATGGGATCGGAAGGTATGAAGGCCTCCACAGAATCACGATTCGTAAAAGCCGGCAGGAAGCCTTGAAGATCATTTACAAAGACGGAGATGCTTTGTACCTTAATATAGAGAAGCTTCCAAGACTCGAGAAGTACAAAGGCAAGGAGGGTTTTACACCTGCTTTAAGCAAGATCGGTGGAGCGGATTGGGAAAGGCTAAAAAAGAAGACAAAAAAGTCTCTTGAGAATTTAACCAGAGAGCTGATTGAGATCTATTCTAAAAGGTCTTCACAAACCGGGTATTCATTCTCTGCTGACACACAATGGCAGAGCGAACTGGAGGAATCTTTCCTATACGACGAGACACCCGATCAGCTGAAGGCCTCTTATGATATAAAGAATGATATGGAATCAACCAGCCCAATGGACAGGCTGGTCTGCGGCGATGTAGGTTACGGCAAGACTGAAGTAGCGATCAGGGCGGCTTTCAAGGCAGTAAACGATAACAAGCAGGTGGCAGTACTTGTCCCAACGACGATCCTTGCACAACAGCATCTCGAGACTTTCAGAGAAAGACTCGCTCCGTTTCCCGTAAGCATTGAAATGCTATCCAGATTCAGGACAAAGAAGGAGCAGAACCTGATAGTAGATGACCTGCAGAAAGGACTTGTTGATATTGCTGTCGGCACACATCGATTATTATCTAAAGATGTGTTATTTAAAAACTTAGGGCTAGTAATCGTCGATGAAGAGCAGCGATTCGGAGTAAAAAACAAGGAGAGGCTGAAAAAACTCCGCACCGAAGTAGATGTACTAACCCTGACCGCAACTCCGATACCGAGGACACTGCACATGTCTTTACTCGGAATAAGAGATCTTTCGATAATTAACACACCTCCCAAGAACAGGCTTCCGATCATTACAGAGATATCCGAATATGACGAGGAGATGATACGCGCGGCGATAATGAAAGAGCTTGACCGGGGCGGGCAGATCTATTTTGTTCACAACAGGGTACAGACTATACAGCGGATGGTAGAAAGACTGAGGAAAATAGTTCCGGAGGCGTCGTTCAGGATTGCTCACGGACAGATGAAAGAAAAAGAGCTGGAAAAGGTTATGATGTCATTTCTTGCGGGTGATTTTTCATGTCTCGTGTCCACGATGATAATAGAATCAGGCCTTGACATACCATCTGTAAACACAATTATCATAAACCAGGCCGATCATTTCGGCCTTGCCCAGCTTTACCAGCTTCGAGGCAGAGTAGGCAGATCGGATATCCAGGCTTTTGCATATTTCCTGACACCACCGTTCGAGAAAATGACCGATGTATCGATCAAAAGGCTTCAGACATTGAGTGAGCATACTGAGTTAGGTTCGGGGCTTCAAATCGCTATGAAGGATCTCGAGATCAGGGGTGCGGGAAACCTTTTAGGTAGAGAGCAGAGCGGGCGTATAAATGATGTAGGCTATGATATGTATACAAAGCTAATCAAGGAATCCATTTCAGAGCAGCTCGAAAAGGAATCTCTTACTTCCGAAGAAGTGCCTGAGGACAAAACGGTCCGGTTCCCCGAGATAAAGTTTGATTCGGATGTGTCTTCGTATCTGCCAGACGATTACATTCCGGATCCTCATCAGAGAGTTTCGCTGTACAGAAAGCTTGCAAATATCGATAATATTGACGATCTTAAAAGTCTTGAAGCTGAGCTTAAAGACCGGTTCGGGCCCTTGCCGTTATATGCGGAGAATATTATCACATCCATCAGGATCAAGATCAGCGCTGCTGGCCTTAACATCGAGAGGGTACAGATTATTAATGACAGGCTCACCGGGACATTTTTCGTAGATTCAGCCTCAAGCAAAAATGAAAAGGAACAATTGGTGCAAAAAATTAGTACATTTGTTGAAAAGTCTGATGCTCCGTTCCGGATCAAACAGGAAGATAAGCTTAAGATCGAATTTCCTCTGACCCAGTTTGAAAAGGGGAAAAAACTAAAAGCGGCATTAAATTTTTTTGTATCATTGACAAAATAATTCCGGGATAGAAATGATTATCAAAAATTTGAAAACTGCAGCCGTTCTTATTATATTTCTGCTTTTTAGGTGTTCATACCTTGACAGGGAGCTTCCCGTTGCCGCCGTAGAGAATGTACGCCTCAATCAGGCAGAGCTCGAAGCCGGGATGAACAGTAACCTGAAGAGTTATACGAGCCAGGAGATCCTTCAGTATGTTAATGACTGGGTAGACCAGGAGCTGTTATACCAGGAGGCAATCAGGCAGAATATTCTTCCCACTACTGATATGGAATTTGAGCTTGAAAAGCTAAAAAAGTCAATGCTTGTAAGCAGGTTCCTGAAGGAACGGATCGATAATATTATTTCCGTTAATGACAGCGAAGTAGAAGCTTATTACGAATCCAATGAAGCGGAGTTCGTTGCTGAAAGTAATTATTACAAGTTTGAAGGTATTAAAACATCAAGCAATTCACTTAGCAATGTTATACTGCGGGAATTGCACAACAACGACAATATATTAACAGTATATGAACAAAACAGGGAGAACTGCGAGATCCTGAGCGCCGGCCGTCAGTTTATCAAAGACAGTATTTTTCCCGGACCTGTTGCAGCAGAATTCAGGAATAAAACACCTGAGAGAAATTTTTCGAGAATCAGTGTCAACGGAGAGACCTGGATAGTGAGGCTTATCGACCGCCAGGACAGAAACACTCCCCGAAGATTCGATATTGTCAGGGACGAAATCTATCAGAAGCTTCTATACAAGAAAAGGGAAGAGAAATATAATGAGCTGATCTCGAGATTAAGACAGAATAATAAATTTGAAATAAATCTTAGTGTTCTTGTAGATTCAGTATCTACACGATGAAGGAGGAAGTTTTGCGACATTTTGTATTAAATATATCGTTGGTTCTGCTATTAATAATTCCTGGAGGTGTATATGCCCAGGAGGTTCTGGACGGGATTGTCGCCATTGTGAATGATGAGATAATCCTGCATTCCGAGGTATTACTGAATGTAAGGGAAGAGATCATGACAAAAAAGATCGAACCTGCGAGTGTACAGGAGATGCTGCCGGATATATACCAGGATGCACTAAAGCGGCTCATTGAAATGAAAGTCGTTGTTGTCAAGGCGGTTGAAGACTCCATCGTTGTCGAAGACGAGGAGATCAACCAGAGGCTAGACATGGAGCTTGCGCAGATGGAACAACAGTTCGGCTCAAGGGAGGAAATGGAGAGAAGGTATAGTACTTCTTACAGGAAAATCCGGGACATGAGGTACAAACAGCTCCGGGAGCTTCTTCTGGCGCAGAGACTCCGGGCGAGTCTTTTCCAGGAGATTAAGGTATCCAGAGATGAGGTCGAGGAATTCTATGCTACATATAAAGACAGCGTTACTATTATCCCTCCGGTAACAGAGGCGTTCGAGTTAAGCCATATACTGAAATATGTAAGACCAGCAGGAAGTATATTTTTGGAAAAATACAACGTTATGAAAGCTATCCGCGGAAGGATTAGTGCAGGAGAGGATTATAAAACACTTGCAGAGGAATACAAGAACCATACGGAGACAGGTATAGTGAGCAGTGATATCGGGTGGGTGGACAAGGGTGTTCTGAATCCTGATTTCGAGAATGCCGCTACATCTGGCGATTCGGGCAGTATATCCGATATTATCAGATCAGAACTCGTTCCAAACCAGACCTACGGATTTCATATTATCCAAAATCTTGGAGAGGACGACAGGAGATTTCACGCGAGTCATATTTTCTTCTCTCATACTATTGATACAGATGACATGGCTGCATATGTGGATTCTCTTAAGAATATTAAATCTCAGATAGACAGCAATACAACCTTTAAGGACCTTGCTCAGATACACTCCAACGATGGAGACACCAGGGAAGGGGGAGGATACATGGGAGAATTTCCGGGGGACCATCCACTCTTCGAGAATATTCCTGAGTTTAAGGACGCAGTCCTCAAGACGGAAGAAGGCGAAGTTTCCGATCCATTCAAGACGAGATTCGGATATCACCTTGTTCACGTAAGCAAGGTTGTTAAACCGCGCGACAGGAATCTCAGTGATGACTGGGAATATCTTTCCAACCTCGTTCAGCAGAGGAAATCCAGCGTGGATTTTGAAGTCTGGCTGGAAAATGCAATGAATGATGTGTATATAGAGTACAAACCGATACCGGAAGAATACGTAAAGAAAGACGGTAAATAGATCTGTTAGTTTATAGTTTTGTGGAGAAGGCTTCATAATTAATTGCACCACTGAGAAACCCTGCAATCGGGAAAGGATTTGGATAGGGCACAGATAACTACTTGTAAAATCCGAATATCTGCGTTTCTGTTTCTTCAGGTTAAAGAGCGGTTGAGATTTTTAAAATGCGGTTTAATGGACGCATTTCTGATTTTGATTGATTAATTATCCTTTTTTTCATATTTTTTCATTTCTTTTGATATTCGTATTTGAATTTTTATTCCCATCCTAAGTAATATTAATATACCTATAATACAGGAGGCAATAATGCGTAAGTTCTTTGTTTTAATTCTACTGCTGACCACTGTAGTTTCTGTTCAGGAATTAAACGCTCAATCGTGGGAATTTTTCCCTGGCGGAACATACAATAGCAGTATTACTAGACCACAGGATTTTCTTGGCTATGATCTGGGTAAGCGGTTTACATATCATTACCAGATTCTTGCATATCTTAAAACACTGGCAGAGGAATCCGACAGGATCACTTATCATACTTATGGAAAAACCTACGAGGGGAGAGAGCTTGTATACCTGGTAGTTTCATCCCCGGAAAACCATAGAAGGGTAGAAGAGATCCGAAAGAATAATAAGAAGCTCGCCGATCCGAGAACGATGGCTGACCAGTCGGAAGCTGAAAATATAATAAGCAGTAATCCGGGTGTAGCCTGGCTGTCTTACGGTGTACATGGAAATGAATCGTGCAGCTCGGAAGCTGCTCTTTTAGCTGCTTACCAGTTTGCGGCAGGAACAGACAGGCTGACAACCCGACTGCTGGATGAACTGGTGATTATATTGGATCCTCTTCTGAATCCGGATGGAAGAGACAAATACGTTTTCAATTATAATTCAACTGTGGATAAAGTCCCTAATTCATCGCCGATAGCTCTTGAAAGGACATCATCACGCGGCGGCAGGACGAACCATTATAATTTCGACCTTAACCGCGACTGGGCTTTTCAGACACAGGCTGAAACAATACAGAGGGCTCCCCTGTTCCTGCATTGGATGCCTCAGGTTACAGTTGATTTTCATGAAATGGGTGCGTATTCATCTTATTTTTTCTTCCCTGCAGCGGATCCTGTAAATCCTACATTTCCGGAATCGGTCAGAAAATGGGGAGAGATTTACGGAAGAGGAAATGCCGAGGCATTTGATCAGTATGGGTGGCAGTATTTTACCCACGAGGGATTTGATCTTTTTTATCCCGGATTCGGCGATTCCTGGCCTACATTCTGGGGTTCAATAGGAATGACTTACGAGCAGGGTGGAGGAGGATATGCCGGGATAAAACTAAAACGTGGAGAGAAAGATTATATTACTCTGAAGGATAGGTTGTGGCACCATTTCACTACGAGTATTTCCACTGTTAAGACTCTTGCGGATAACAGGGAAGAAGCATTACGTGATTTCTATGATTTTTTTTCCACGTCCGTAGACGAGCCCGAAAAGGGAGAAATGACCGCTGTTATTATCCCCAGATCGAAGAATCAGATAAAACAAAACAACCTTCTTAAATCCCTTTTGAACCAGGGAATAGAGATCGGGACTGCTGATGAGAACTTCGGAGTAAAGAATGCCCGGGGATATTTAGACAGAACAAATTCAGATAAGGAATTCGAAAGCGGTGATTTCGTTATCAGTCTGAACCAGCCGGCCAACCGGCTGATCCAGGTCCTGTTTGTGCCGGAGCAATCATATCCCGATACATTTTTCTATGATCTGTCTGCATGGGCATTCCCGTATGCAACTAACCTCGAGACGTACTGGACAGATTCGAAAGTGAATGTCAATACCACTCTGATTAGTGAACCACCCGCTCTTAAGGGTGGAGTCGATAATCCCAACGCAAGATATGCTTATATCCTTCCTCTGACCGGATTGGAGTCCACACTGGCAGTATACGATCTCGTTAAGAAGGGTGTCCGGGGTGGTATATCGAACAGGAAAATGACATTTGAGGAAAGGGAATTCAAACGGGGTTCCGCAGTTTTTTATGCAGGATTGAGCGAGGATAAGAACGCCTTCCACCGGACAATCAGGGAAACAGCTGATAAGTTCGGAGTAACTTTTAGCGGTGTCAATACTGGGATGTCGGATAAGGGTATTGACCTTGGATCGAGGAGAGTATCTAAACTCGTAAAGCCGAAAATTGCGATCGCCGGCTCATATGGCCCTCTAAGACATATGTTCGACCAAAAATACGACATTGATTTTACCTCTATTGATCCGTCACAGATCCCGAATCTTGACATCAAGGATTTCAATGTACTTATTGTCCCCAATAATATATCAGGCGCTGTCAATACCAAGGAGAAACAGAAAGCCCTTCAGGACTGGGTAAGATCGGGTGGTGTTTATATCGGCATAGGCCGCGGAGTCAATTATGCCATATCGAAGGATGCCGGGCTTGCGAATGTCAAACTCGCCAAAAAAGAAGAGAAGAAAAAAGATGTAAAAGAGGCCGAAGAGGATATTCAGAAACGGGAGACTATGGTAGAGAGAGAGAGAAGGAGAAAACAGTTTGCCTCACCGGGGTATTTCGTCAGGGCAGTTATTGACAACACGCATCCCCTTGGATATGGTATTGACAGAGAGATCGCGGTTTTGAAATTCGGAACAACCGCATTCGATCTGACCAAAAATCCCGCGATGGTCGGGAGATTCGATAAAGAACCGAAACTTGCCGGGTACGTTCATCCCGAGAACCTTGCACAGATATCCGACAAGGGGTATTTATATTCGAGAAATGTGGGCGGAGGCCATGTAATCCTTTTCAGTGATAATCCGACCTGGAGAGAGTTCTTAGCCGGACTTGAGCCGATACTGCTGAATGCGGTTCTATTGATGGTCTCACAGTAGTAAGTTAAAAAATAATCTGCACCCAGAGGCACGGAGAAGAAAAGAGAGATGGCTTTATTTTCTTCTCTGTGCCTTCTGTTTGAATTATCTAACCGGGACCGTTCTATGGATTTACTTTAATGAGAAAATAATCTGAACATCCCCCTTTAATTCTCCCTTCTGATGTTGACTGAAAGGGATGTATAGTTTTCATAATTTCCGGAGGATGTGCAGGCTGAATCCTGCGTATACCCTTGTGGGAAAACTAGAAGGTTATTTTTCCAGGACTTCGTCGATCTTGAATATAGAGTGCAGTGTGTAGCCTTTGTCGTTAAGATTCTGCTCGCCGCCCTGCTGGCGGTCAACAACCACGATGACTCCTTCTATAGTTCCGCCGGATTCCTCGACCGCCTCGATGGCCTGGAATATCGAGCCGCCAGTAGTTATAACGTCTTCGACTATCACGACCTTATCGCCTTCTTTGAAATTACCTTCTACGAGTTTCTGTCTTCCATGTTCTTTCGTTTTCTTGCGGACAGCGAAGATCCTTATTGGATCGTTTTTCAAGTGTCCGGCTATTCCCACTGCAGCCGCTATAGGATCGGCGCCCATTGTCGGTCCTCCGACCGAATCTATGTCTTTACCTATTCCACGCACCATATCGAGAATCACCTCTCCTACGAGGAGAGCTCCCTCTCCATCGAATGTAGTCATTTTTCCATCAATGTAATATGTACTTTTCATCCCTGACGCGAGTGTGAAGTCTCCGTATGCGATTGAGTTTTTCCTGAGTACTTCAAGCAGTTTTAGTCTTTTGTCTTCCACGTTTTGTCTCCGATTTTAGGATTCAACCGTCCCTTCAGGACGATATATAATTCGTATTAATCTGCCACCTCATCACTTTAGTAATGGGCTATTATCAATTATCCCGGGTAATAATGTTTTTTTTATAGAAGAATGTCTTTCCAACTAATATTCTATTAATTATTGTCATCCTGAACTTCCTGTCCCGTACATACAGTGGTTTCAGGACCATTCTTAGATCAATCTTTTCAGATCCTGAAATCCCGAATAAGAGGGACAGACAAGTTCAGTATGACAATTTTGTTTTTTCCCTCGTAACACCCTATTCCACCAAATTCTATTATGGACAGGTTGAGGATTACAGTTGGAGTTGAAGTAAAATATATGAAATATAATGATTAGTTAAAAGGTAAAATTCCTGTGATCAGATGCAAAATGTTTTAAACCGGACTAATCAAAGTCCGGTTTAAAACCTATCAGGAGGCATGGGATATGGTAAAACTTTAATGATATGAGGAATTTATAAATGACTCTATAGAATCGTATAGACCTTTCGCTATTTTTGACTGATAATTGCCGTTTCTCAATCTTTTCTCACCATGCGGATTGGACAGGTATCCGGTCTCAACCAGCACAGCGCCGTATCTTGCCGGATTATTTCTAATGACGGTCGCATAGGGATGACGCCTTACCTCGCTTTTCCTGCCGAGTTCGCTTCTCAGCTCATTTCTTACCAGTGATGCGAGCCTCTTTCCTTTGCTGTCACGGTAGTAGACTTCTACCTGGTCATTAATGTATTTTATCTTGTGGCTGTTCGCGTGAATCGAGATGAATAAGTCGATACCGTATTTCTTCGAGAGATACCTTCTGCTGCTCACGCTGATATACTGATCGCGCTTTCTTGTCATGAAAACCTGGACATCGTCTCTGTCCCCAAGCAGGCTCTGCAGCTTCTTTGCTATTGAGAGGGTGATGTCTTTCTCTTTTGTGCCTGCAGGCCCTACTGCTCCGGGAGAAAGTTTTCCACCGTGCCCCGGGTCGATCAGCACTCTGAATACCCTTCCGGAATTCTTTTTTGTAGATTTTCCGAATATTATCTCGAATCTCGAAAGGTCTTCTATATACTTTACTTTCGGTTTTACGTTGTTTCTTAAATGGAGCACCACTCTTGAAGTGCTGTTGTTGTACTGGTTCCTTCTGATCCTTGATACCACACCTTTTGAAGCCTTGAAATCTAGTGGTTTTTCGACACGGCTGTCCAGAATATCAATATAGAACCTGTTGTCGGCAAGAGTATTGTATTTATAAGAAGGTCTTTTGCCCCTGACCGCAGGCTGAACATTGATTATAACCTTATTGTCCGCATACCTTATAGTTTCTACAGTGTTCTTCTTAGGTACGGAATGGAGCAGAGGTGAAGCCAGGAAGAGCAGGTTAATAAACGCTGCAAAGCAGATCAGTTTTCGGATCAAGTCCTTTTTCATTTTAATTTTCATCCCTGTATCTTTCGCAATTCATCCATTATTGATTGCAGTTATGACGGTAATAATGCAATAATAATGCCAGTAAAAGCAGCTTTTGTGTTTAATAATTGTTATTAATCTCCTGATTTTTTACCTGTTTGAAAATGCCTGATCCAGTTTTGGGATTGGTCAATTACAAAAAAAGATCTAACATAAATTGTCATTTCCTCGAAGGCGTGAATCCGGTTTTCAGGTTCAAGTATTTTTCAGGATTCCTGCCTTCGCAGGAATGACAAGATGGGAGAATTACGGTGAAAGAGGGATATTTTGGTGTTCATGAGTAAGTGAGAAATTTTGGATTTCTTCACTCAAACCGGAGGATAATGGATGCTCTAAGTAATTTATTTGATAAAAATATCACCATGAAAATCTGTCTGTTCTGAGGCGGGAACCGGCAATTATTGCCGATTTTGCCGAGTATACCGAGAAAAAAATGCCTGTTTTCTTAAAGTATATTTTTCAAATCTCCGATTACTCTAATGCGACACAGGACAAGAAAAAAAGAAAGTCGCACCGCGTTACAAAAATTCTAGTAAGGACGCTAGAAACAACATAACAAGGAGGTTTTAACATGGCTATCGGTGATAGTACCCGTGTAAACACAAACATCGCAGCATTAAATGCCCTCAACGCCCTCAAATCAGTAAACCGAAATTTAGAGATCAGCCAGCTCCGTCTAGCGACAGGTCTTCGTATAAATGAAGTCGCCGATGATCCCGCAGGTTTTACTATTTCAAAACGTCTTGACGCACGTTCCCGCGGCCTTTCCGTTGCATTGGACAATGTAGGTACAGCCAAGAACGTTTTGTCGATCGCGGAGGGTGGTCTAATGAATATCCAGAAGATACTCATTCAGATGAAGGAGAAGGTAACCCAGGCTAAGAGTGATACTATGGGACCGAATGAACGTACAGCGATCACAGAAGAGCTTGATCAGCTATCCGAAGAGATCGATGACATCGTAGCGGAAACAGAATTCAACAGTGTTCCTCTTATTGACGGAACCTACACCGGGAAGATCTTTCAGACCGGTGAAGGTGTGAATGACACCCTGGGATTCTCGATTTCCAGCGATTATGATGCTGCAGCGCTTGTTGTTGACAAGACAAATTTAGGTGATATGGTCTCCAACGCAACGGATGCTGCCACAGCGTTGACCAATGTGAACACCGCTCTCGACACAATTGCTTCAGAGCTGCAGGGAATTGGTGCCACAATAGTCCGCCTGACATTCAAGGAAGACACTCTGAGAGTGGCAATCACGAACACAGAGTCTACCAAGAGCAGGATCCTGGATTCCGATATCGCTAACGAACAGCTGAAATCAACCAGGCTTCAGATCCTCCAGCAGACAGCTACAGCACAGCTGGCTCAGGCAAATGTCGCACCGCAGAATGTACTGGCATTGTTCCAGTAGTAATTCGGAGGATCGTTACAATTATCAGTAACGGTGCGATGATATTTAAGGCGGCTTTCCACCGATGGGGAAAGCCGCTTTTTCATTTTGGATTATTTAATACTGAAGTATATGTAGGCACTAAGTGTAAGAAAATATGAATGTGATCCGGGATAAAGCAGCCGATGATATTTTGGGATTAAGTCTATTTGAAATTTTCTATTAGGAGATATGCTGATTCCACTTCCAAAATAAAAACCTGTGTTGAAAAGATAAGAATATGTACTATTGTTCTCAGGATTTGCCAGATAGATCCCCCAACCAACAGCTCCAATATACCTTATCTTATTATCTCTGAAATAGAAATTAGGTCCCGCACTGAACTCAATTATTTTGACCCCATCACTTCCCGGTTTGCCTGAATAATAATGTTGAGAGAAAGATGTACCTATCTTAACATCAAAATTATCTGACTCATCAGGCCGAGAAATAATGTTGATGCCAATGATATATCCAGTCTCCAGGAATTCGGTAAAATCTTTTCTGGGGAATGCATATCCCGCATTAAAACCGGAATCTACTTTATCGTTACTGAAAGAAGTAAGAACCATAAATGTAAACGCTGCAACAATACCGTAAACCATGTATTAATTTCCCGTATTTTGTGCAAAAAAACAACAAAGAGATAATTTCATTTATTCATTTGATTAGTATAATGTTCCTGTATTTCCTATTCCGAATCCAATAGACATCAGGTTTAGCGACATTCCTAAAACGAAATTATCCCATTCACCGAAACCGAAGAACATCCCCGGGGAATGCCCATAGAAATTCAGTATTCCGGGATAGATGTTTATTCTTGAATTATATAATTTCGGGCCGGTTAATAGCACTGAAAGCATTAACGAATTATCCCTGTCATAGAATAATCCTACAGCCCCGTCGACATTCGGTGTAATAAACCTGCCTATCTCTCTTTTTTTCACGTTGAGTTTATTTACATAAGTCCCGACACCTATGGATAGAGAGTTCCTGTGGTCGAGTCTATAGCTCATTCCTCCGATCCCGTTCAATCCCCAGTACAAGAAAGCAGAGAAGCGCTCAGAACGGGGCAGAGGATATTTTATTACGAATTGCTGTCCCGTATTTTCGAGATAGTTATTATGCAGGTTGAAAATTGGCTGCAGGTTCCAGTCGTTCGCCTGAAGTGTTTTGCCGAAAAAATGCTTTACGCGGGAATTGCTGAATAATAAGTAACCAATCGGATTAAAGATCAAAATATCCGCAATTGGATCGACATTTACTCCCTGATAATCACCATTTTCTGTAACTTCATTCGCGATGTGATATAGAGATGATACCAGAAATGAATAAAATGCCGGATGTTTCACATTATGGTGGTCGAACCACTCCGTTAATTTTGCGTAAGTAATTCCAGCACCGAATACATGATTTGAATAGTTCGGGACATACTGCAGGGAATTCTTGTCGAAACCGAGGTTAAAGATCTCTTCTCGGAAAAAGTCTATCCACCCGTATTTTTCGATGTTTTTCAGAGGGTGAAAGACATTATTGAATACATTATCGAGTCCTTTTGAGACCGGCAGTTTTGAAATATCTTTTGTATGTCCGCCGTTTCTCAGAATATCCAGGCCGCCGTTGATGAGAATACTTACCGGATTAAAATTAAGATCCGATCCATATGTATTCTTATGACGATAAAAGTAATATTCTTTTTCCTGTGCGGAGAGTGTCCCACATGGAATGAAAAACAAAATAATTAATAAAGTTAGATTGAATCGCTGAAGCTGCATAAGAAATCCTCTCCAAGAGTAATATAAATCCGAAAGCTGTAAAAGCTAATTTCAGATCTACACTCAATCTGACGGCAACCCTTTATAAAAGAAATCTTCTCAGGAACAACTTAGTCAACACTTATTATAAAAGCAATTATTTTTTGTTGATAATGTGGACTTGTATTTTTACATTGGTAAAATATTGAGTCTCAAGGTCACCTGTTATTATGCCAGAAAATTCCAAATATGATGTCCTTTTAGTGTATCCTAAAGGATACAGTGTAGCTCACAGCAATATGCTCCCCCTTGGACTGGCTTCGATAGCGGCCGTTCTTGAAAGCAACGGTTTTACAGTAAAAATCGTGGATCTTAATTTTTACGGCGGCAGGTTTGAAAGCGATCTTACTGTTTGGAGTCCGAAGATCGTGGGGATCGGCGGAACTACCCCAAGCAGGAAGCAGAGCTTTCAGGTTGCAAATTGTGTTAAGGATATTTTACCCTGCACAATCGTCGTATACGGGGGGAACCATGCTACCTTTGCTGCCAGGGATACGCTTGAAAACATAACTTCAATAGACTATGTTTTAAAAGGTGAAGCTGAATATTCATTTCTCAGTTTGTGTAACAAGATTCTGAGAAACGAGGCGAATGAGGCAAAATCCATTGCAGGTTTATGCTACAGGGAGAACGGCCATATAGTTGAGAACAGATCCAGGAGGATCAATTCGCTCGATGATCTTCCTAATCCGGCAAGGCATCTCTTCGATCATGATTATATCTTCAAGCTTAATCATTTTAATGTAGATACAGAAGTTATCATGACATCAAGAGGGTGTTCTGCTAACTGTTCTTTCTGTTCTGCATCGAGGATGTTTCCTGGCGGGATCAAATCAAGATCAATGGAATCCGTGAAAGCCGAGATAGATACGATTCTGTCTGTCAAAAGAATAAAGGGATTGAAACTTTTTGACAGTACATTTACAGCTGACAGAGAGCATGTACTCGAATTCTGCAAGATGATCAAACCGTATAATATGCTCTGGGAGTGCGAGATCAGGGCCGATACGGTTGATCGCTCCCTGCTGGAAATCATGAAAGAATCAGGCTGCTGTTTCATAGATATGGGTATAGAAACCACAAATGAGAAGCTCCTTAAAAAACTTAACAAGCATATAACTGTAGGACAGGCAGAAAACGTACTGCGCTGGTGCAGGGAGCTGGGAATAAAAACTAAAGTGTTCTTTATTTTCGGCCATCCTGATCAGACAATCGGGGATTGTTTGAATGACATCCGGTGGCTGAGGAATCACAGGGACGAGATTGACTATTTTGCCAATACACTGGGGATGAAGCTATATCCCGGAACTTCTCTCGAGAAGCAGGCAAGGGAGGGAGGTTTTATACCTGCTGATTTTTCATGGGCAAATCATAAGCCGAAATGGAGAAATCTTCTTCTGTTGGAGGTTGGAGATACGCTGATAATTGAGAACAGAAGGATTTCTGTATTTAAATTAATGTATGTTGGTCTATTGCTGAATCTATACAGGATTAATTTCGATCCTTCGCAGTTCTCAAGGACAGTAAAGAAGATATTTCTGAATCATATCGATTTCATTGCCGGGAAGATATTCAGAAGACCATAGGAAAACTTAACATCCCCCTTTTAAGGGGGGAGTATATATTGACAACGATTCAGAGAGTTTATTTTAGAATAGAATAAACGTATGTTTTAGCGCCTTTAGAAGGGGAGTTATAAAAGTATTCCCCAATTGAAGGAGAAGGAGTATAGTTCAGAATAGAAAGAATATATTTACTATTATGCGATGAGAGAGCAAGATTATATTTCCCCCTCGAAAGGGACAAAAGGGAGGTGTTGGTAAATCCCTGATTTCAAATTCAGGGAGTAAGCCTACAAATACGTCCTGTTTTTCTGCTTTTGTTCCCAGCGGTCGAGGGCGAATTCGATAAGCTTGTTGATGAGGTCTTTGTACTTGAGCCCTGTTGCTTCCCAGAGTTTCGGGTACATGCTGATAGCTGTAAATCCCGGGATAGTGTTCAGCTCATTGACGTAGAGGTTGTCTGTGCCCTTCTCGATGAACATATCCACCCTTGCCATTCCCGAACAGTCGATCGATTTAAAAGCTGCGATCGCCATGCTCCGCACCTTCTCGATCATATTTTTATCAAGGGGAGCGGGAATCTTCAGCTCGGATCCTGCATCGAGATACTTTGCTTCGTAATCGTAGAATTCGTTTCCAGGTATGATCTCTCCGGGAACAGAGGCAACGGGTTCGAAATTACCCAGAACAGAGACTTCTATTTCACGGGCATCGATTCCCTGCTCAACGAGTATCTTAGCGTCGAACTCGGCTGCAAAATCTATTGCATTCGGGAGTTCTTCCAGGCTATTAACCTTTGAAACACCTACACTCGAACCGGTATTCGCGGGTTTAACAAAGAGCGGGATCTTGAATGTATCCCTGATTACACCGATGAGGTAATCTTTATCTTTATCCCAGTCGTACCGCGTGAAATGGACGCTTTTGACGACCGGAATCCTGTTGGCTATAAAGACGTTCTTCATCAATATTTTGTCCATTCCGACTGCTGAAGCGGCTACTCCTGCACCTACATAAGGAATACCGGTAAGCTCGAATAATCCCTGGATTGTGCCGTCCTCCCCGTAATGGCCATGAAGCAGGGGCAGCGCAACATCTATTTTTTCAAGGAATTTAACATTTTCTGCACTATCGACAATAGCAAGCCTCCCGGAAACCGGCTCTGCAGGTATGAAGATCCTGTTTTTTGATCCAATGTATTCACCATTGAGCATTTTTTCGGCACCATCCCCAACCACCCATCTTCCCTTACGTGTTATTCCTATCAGAATTACTTCGTAAATATCTCTGTCAACGGCATCTATGACGTTTTTTGCTGTGCTCAATGAGACTTCGTGCTCGCTGCTTCTTCCACCGAAAAAGACGGCGAGGTTTAGTTTTTTATCCTTGTCGGGCATTTATTTTCCTGGTTTTCTTACTGCAGTTTCAAATATTTATAAGCTAATGTTAATATATTTATCCCTCTCTGAGATTTCTCTGCTTGCCCCTTTCTGTATGCAGAATCGGTGCTTCGCTCGAAATGACAGTAAGAAATTAGTTTTTGTAATTTCGACCGGATCCCCGTCTTATCGGCGCAACGGAGATAAGAAATAAAATGAACAACATTCCGGATCCCCGTTTTCGCCCAAACAGACTGGGGCAGGCAGAGGATGACAGTTATAATACTTTCGGTAGCCGCAGGCTTCAACCCGCGCATCTTTAACAAGAACGAATTATTAGATGCAGGCTGAAGCCAGCGGCTACCGGGAAAAGTAACCAATCCTATATAAGCTATAATATCGGTATAATTATCAAGATGGTGTAAAATCATACTTGTCTAATAATTCTTTATGTAAACTTCCTGCATCTTAATCGTCTTTGTCTTCTTCCTGCTTGATCACTTCTATTCCGAGTTCTTTCAGCTGTTCGGGATCAACCTCTGACGGAGTTTCCACCATCGGGCAGAATGCCCTCAATGTCTTCGGGAATGCAACGACCTCTCTTATCGAGTCTTCACCTGCAAATATCATTGCAATTCGGTCAAGTCCGAGAGCGATACCGCCGTGGGGAGGTGCTCCGTATTCGAATGCATTTAGCAGGAATCCGAACTTCTCCTGCGCTTCTTCCCTGCTGAGTTTCAGGAGGTCGAATATTTTTTCCTGCAGGTCTCTCTGGTGGATCCTTATACTGCCCGATCCGAGTTCATATCCGTTCATAACAAGATCGTATGCTCGTGAGCGGACATTGACCGGATCGGTGAACATTTTGTCGACATCTTCGAGCATCGGTGATGTGAACGGGTGGTGTGTAAATGTGATATGGCCCGTTTCCTCATCTTCCTCTACAAGCGGGAATTCCGTCACCCAAAGCAGGTTGAAATCTTCATTACGCGGGATCTCGAACCTTTTTATAACTTCCAAACGGAGGTTTCCGAGAACGGCAAGAGATCTTTTTACGGTATCTGCTACTATCAGGAGCAGGTCACCTGCCTTTGCTTCGAATGTTTCGAGTATGGCTTTCTTTTCATTATCACTGAGGAACTTTGAGACACCACCCTCGAGGCCATTTTCCGTAACTTTAAGCACGACAAGCCCCTTAGCTCCCTGATCTTTCGTATATTCCGTGAGTGAATCAATTATCTTTCTTGTGATATCTGCCTTACCGTCAACTTTTATGCCCCTTACAGTTCCTCCGCCGGAAACCATATCTGCAAAAACCTTGAATTCGGAGCTTTTAACAATCTCATTCAGATTGACTATCTGCAGATCCCACCTGAGATCTGGTTTGTCCGTCCCGTAGGTGTTCATAGCCTCGGCATAGGTCATTGAAGGTAATGGGAACTGAAGCTCCAATCCCAGGATATCCTTATAAAGAGCCTTGAAACAGCCTTCAATCTCCCTGTGCACATCCTCTTCATCGACGAATGACATTTCGAGATCGAGCTGTGTGAATTCCGGCTGGCGGTCTGCCCTCAGGTCCTCATCCCTGAAACACTTTACGATTTGGAAATACTTATCGAATCCTGACACCATAAGTATCTGCTTGTATGTCTGCGGAGACTGTGGCAGGGCATAGAAACTGCCGGGGAAGATCCTGCTGGGAACGAGGTAGTCTCTTGCGCCTTCAGGAGTGCTTTTCATGAGCATCGGGGTTTCGATGTCAATGAATCCACGGGAATCGAAATAGCTCCTTATGGTCTGGCAGATCTTGTGCCTGAGCATAAGGTTCTTCTGCATGAAATTCCTTCTTAAGTCGAGGTATCTCCATTTCATCCTGAGATCCTCGGATACATCAAGTTCGTCGCTTATCACGAACGGCGTTGTCTGACTTGCGTTCAGCACAACGATCTCTTCTGTGTTGACTTCGATCTCTCCTGTAGGCATAGTCTTATTAACCATCCCTTCCGGACGCTCACTGACAATGCCTCTGACCGCGAGTACGAATTCCCGTTTCATATCCTTCGCTAAGGCATGTGTGCTTTTATCTTTTTCCAGATCGAAAACGATCTGTGTCTTTCCATACCTGTCGCGAAGGTCTATGAATCTTACACCTCCATGATCCCTCCACGAGTCTACCCAGCCATTGAGGATGACTTCTTTTCCGGAGTTTTCTTTTCGCAGTTCACCGCAATTATACGTTCTCTTCAAGAAAGTGCTTTCAGCCATTTTTTATCCTGTGAAATTATCATATTTTCAAAGCTTTAAATATACTATATTTTTCAACAAACTACAAGATAATCAATAAACGTGGGATTTCGCTTTTGATGTAATGCCGGATGTTGGATTTTTACTATGGTAAAATCCAGTTGAGACGCAAAGATTGAATGGAGTTTAATAATCCTCTGGACTTTATAAATCAAGTACTTTAAGTGAGAATGGCCAGCCAATCAAGAAACAATTGAAGTTATCTACTCTGATTAGAATTTGAATTTTTGTGCTGAGATTTCCCGGCTTGCTGCTACTTTACAGTAGAGTCGGGACTGTGCTCGAAATGACAATGGTTTCAAGTGTTTATAGATCATTAAATCTAATCGTGCTACCGGGTGTTCACAAAGACCATTTTGATGGTTTTTGCATATCCCCGGGATGTCATTCTGCAGAAGTATACACCTGATCCAACCCTGATACCCATATCATTAATTCCGTTCCAATCGAACAGGTATGAACCAGCGGGGAGATCCCCCGAGAAAATGCTTCTGACCTGCTGACCGAGCACATTATAGATCTTTATACTGAGATATGCTGTTTCAAGCATATCAACGGCAAACTTCGTAATGTATCCGAAGGGATTCGGATAGTTCTGGCTGAGAGAAAAATTGTCAGGTGTTTCCAATTCAAGATCCCGCTCATTCCGCATCGGCATAACGAGCTCATCGCTCGAAGTGTTATAACGGAAGGACGATGTCTTGTTCCAGCCGGGGTATCTTGTTGTCTGTCCTGAATTATCCTCTGCCGCTAAGAAGAACCATACATTATCCTCAGAACCTGTCAGGGGTATCAGTGCCGTGTATTCATCTCCCACGGGATCCTGAAATTCGGCTTTATTAAAAGACTGACTGCTCTCAATGCAGTAATATACGCCCGTGTTATTGCTATTTAGGGCTGATCCCGAAAGAATATTGACCGTGATCTCCAGCCCCCCCGGAATCTCGCTTACCCCCGGGGTATTGCTGAAAACAGGTCCGTAATATGTTGCGGCATTATAGGAGTCAATTAGTCCCCAACCGTATGTGTTATCAGGATTTCCGGACCTGTCGGCAGTCGACTTCAGCGCTGCAATTACTTTATCCGGAACAAGTTCTGGGTGTGCTGAAAGGATAAGCGCTGCTGAACCGGCGACCAGCGGGGCAGCCATTGAAGTTCCGTCCGGATAACTGTACAGGCTGTAAAAACCAGAGTATGCAGAAAAGACCGATACACCAGGTGCTACTACATCGGGTTTGATCCTTCCGTCCGCAGTTGGTCCGCGTGAGCTGAAGTTCGCTATCTCTCCGTTTGAATTTACTGCACCGACCGCAAGAATACCGTCCGCATCGGCAGGGGCAGTGATAATCCGCCAGGAATTATTGCCTTCATTTCCTGCAGAGTTTACAACAACAATGCCCTTTTCGGCAGCGAGCGCTGCCGCTATAGTCGTTACAGTGGTCTGCCCATCCATATCGGCCAGAGCATACTGTTTGTCAGAGAACAGGTTGTATCCCAGAGAGCTTGTAACCACATCCGCTCCAAGAGAATCGAGCCATTCGATACCAGCTACCCAATAGTCTTCTTCCACGGCAAATTCGCCTGAGTTATCCTCTGTTTTTGCAATAGCAAAATCCGCCCCATAAGCTGCCCCGATTAGAGCCCCCGAGAAATATCCTCCAACTGCCGATAAAACAGCTGTACCGTGGCTGTCCTGGCTGTAAATATCCTGCCCGGGTTCGTTCATTGTTTCACCGTCTTTGTTGATGAAATCGTATTCAGCCACCACATTCATGTTTTCGAGAGACTCATGTTCGAGGTTGAAACCCGTGTCAAGTACACCTATTAATATACCTTTACCCGTTATTCCGGCATTGTGCAGCGGGATTGTATTTATAAGATCGTTCTGATTATAAGAATTTCCATAAACCTCCTGGTCCGTATTAACCTTAGTCAGTATAGCGCTAACAGCATTTATTTTCTTTACCGGTTTTCTCCGAATATATCTTGTTACAGGACGGACTTCTTTAATAAAATGCAGGTTTTTTA
>JANQEH010000303.1 GCA_028278455.1 bacterium | reverse complement strand
ACGCCACAAATCCGATATTCAGTTTTTCAATGGTCGGCAGAATGTCGGATTCAACCTCACGGGTCCAGAGGGAATATTCGGTCTGGAGCGCGCTGATGGGGTGAACTTTGTGGGCGTGTTCGATGGTTTCGGCATCCGCCTCGGAGAGGCCGATATAGCGTACTTTTCCGTGCTTCACGAGGTCAGCCATAGCGCCGACCGTTTCTTCGATCGGCGTATCCGGATCGACACGGTGCTGATAGTAGAGATCGATATAATCGGTTCCGAGGCGTTTCAGCGAGGCATCGCAGCAGCTTTTGACATATTCTGCATTTCCTTTAATACCGTGCCAACTGCCGTCTTCACCGCGGGAAATCCCAAATTTGGTTGCCAGAGTGATTTTATCACGGCGACCTTTGAGTGATTTTGACAACAATATTTCGTTTGTGAACGGGCCGTACATGTCTGCCGTGTCCCAGAATGTGCAGCCGATATCAACTGCCCGGTCGAGCACGCGAAGATTCTGAGCTTCTGAAGAGGAACCGTAAAAATCCGACATGCCCATACAACCAAGACCGATTGCAGGCACAGAAAGTCCTCCAAGATTGACCTGTTTCATAATATTGATCCTTATATTTAGATGTTCTCACTTAAGAAAGAAGTATGATTAGCACCGTACTTGATTAGTTTTATGGATATGTAAAATTTTCCGGACTGAGATTGAAAAATGATTTCAGTGCAACCATTGCCCGCAAGGTAATCCATTTAGACGGTTGTCCTTTTACGCCAAATATTGATTCGAAACAGTCAGCCGCCCGCTGGAGTTTCCATTTTCCGTCTTTCAACTGCTTTTTAATCAGGTAGCGAACGGTATTATACATTCGTTCATCACAATATCCGGTTTTTGCAATGGCAGATATAACCGTCACGAAATCAGATGAAGCTGCCAGTTGATTCAATTTCGGATTTAAGAATTTATCTAAGTTGCGGCTTCTTCTGTTAATGTTATGGATCAGGAAAAACTCTATACTTTTTTTGATAGTTCTATTTATTCTTTCGCTTCTACTACGTTCAGGTATCTCTGTAAGAGCTCTGAGACAGGCGATAATTCCCCAGATACATGTATGTTTTCCCTGACATAATTTCTTATTTTGTAAGTTTTGAGGTAACATTCTGTCTCCGTCATCAAATCGAGCGTATTTAATTACCCAGTCTATCATTCTCAGAATTCTTATATCGGATAAATCACCCAGACGGAGAAACGCGTATAAGCTCAGACCATGCATACATGTGTCAAATCCCCAATCGGGCGGATATCCCATTTGATCTCTTATTGCCTGACGTGATTTATCATGAAATACTTCTGCTATCCAGCTATCAAGCAGATAATCGACTGCTCTCTTAATTTGCGGATGGTTTTTATTTACTCCGATTTCTGCAAGCATCCAGAGACGACCGGAATATTGGGAAGGTGCATGGTCCAACCTGGGTGTCCCCAATGCCCGTCAGATTGCTGATGTAAAAGTAACTGATTAACAGGTTTTGATTGCATTATCTGTTTTTGAACATCAATAACGTCAGTATTCAGATCATTGAGTTCCAATAGTTCTTTTAACGCAAAGTACCGGACAGAAGGATTCGTGCGCTCAAGAAGCCAACCGGTCTGATCTTGCTTTATATATTTTTTATACTCGTTCATATTGATGTTATGAAGAGTTGTTTTTGTAAATATTAACTGCACAAGGTGTTATGAGAAGCATCGTTCAGCTAATTTACATCTGTATCTAAAGATTCGCAAGAAGAATAAAGGCAACAAGAAAGGTACTTTCTCTAGCAGGTGAGCTTTCGTTTTCTCAAATTATTTAGCGGAGGTATTCAGCAAAGATGCCGCTGAAAAACAGACCTATGAAATAAAAAACCTGCATTACCAGAAAACAGTTGACTTTCATTTATTTCTGTCATATATTTCAATAATTTCTGAAAGGAATGAAAATGATTAATGAAGAGCTTGAGCGATTTATCGAAGCGTGGGGATCGATGGGTGTATTGTGGGGCATCAACCGGTCGATGGCCCGGGTTCAGGCTTTTGTTCTGCTTTCAGAAAAACCGGTTGATCTTGACCAGGTGTCGAAGGACCTGAATATCAGCAGGGGAAACGCAAGCATGTGCCTCAAGGAACTCCGCAACTGGGGAGTTATTCACCGCGTACATGTTTCAGGAGACAGGCGAGATTTTTACGTTGCCGAACCGGATATCTGGAAAATGTTTTTCAAGATCGCCGTTGAACGTAAAAAAAGGGAATTTGATCCTTCTATGCACGCACTGCGTCACCTTATTGCTGAATCCGGCCCCGAAACAGGGGAAACCGTACAAGAGCGGCTGACACAGATGGAGGAGATACTTTCAACGATAGACGGCATCATGAATAAGTTTTTGCAGGATGAAAAAAAGAGCAGGACCATGCTGGAGTTTTTCAAGACATTTTCGCCAAAGTAGTTTTTTTGTCATGATAGTTCAATACTTTCTGAAAGTACAATATATTCAGAAACATATATCATGTTGATGCGTACCATACCGTAATAGTTAATCTTAACTGGGAGAATATCATGAGAGTACTTTTAATTACCGGAGGAGTTTTTCAGGCTTTGGTTGCACTGCTTCATGTTGTACTGATCGGCTGGATTGAGAACGATCTTTCACTCGGGATAACGGAAAGGGAAGTAATGCACATGCTGAATATTGCCGTAATGTTTTCCGCCGGACTACTCAGTTATCTATCGTTCAGACTGATGGACTCAGATCTAATGACGAAAATCGGATCCCCGGTACTGCTGTTCATATTCGTGTTTTATATCGTGCGCGGTTTTGAGGAATTTCTATTCGGACAGTTTTCTCCGATAAGCTTTGGTATTTCGATGATCATTTCAGGAATATACCTTGCGGCATTCTTTAAAGCAAGAAACAAACAAGCTTTGAAACAGTTATCTGGTTGGCTGCCCGGTTTAATAAGCTAAATAATGCTTGAGACGGTTGTGATTATTGAACGGTTTTATTAACATTGAGGGGAGTGGCAGATGTTACGTACCGCAGATTATGTTACGACTGTATGTATAGTATTGCTGGGGACTGTTCATACAACGCTGACGCCGCTGTTTTACCAGGATTTCTCATTAGGTGCACTCTGGTTTGCCGGTTCCGGACTGGCATTAATATTCGCGGGGTTTTTGAACATAATAAGAATAAAAATTCCGGAAACGATGATAATCATTTTTTGCATTATCGTTAATCTCATGATGCTGATCTTTTGTGTGGTTGCGGCAATACTGATCAGACAATTTCAGGCATATACCGGACTATTCCTGATTATGTCTGCATTGCTTTTTTCAGTGAAATGTCTTTTCAGATTTAAATTATCGGAAAGATAACCTAATTCAATCTATCGTTATATACCCTTAATTTTTTATTAGAAGGTGAAGCCAAAAATTCGGCATAAACAGGGATATAAAACTGTAATTATTTGTTTTATATTGTTATTTGGCAGAATTATATTGAGAGAGATTAACATCAAAAAAAGCAAGGTAAAATATATGAAAAATCATCGGATCTATAAAATGAGCTTCGCAAGCGTCTACCCCCATTATATCACAAAAGCAGAGAAAAAGGGACGTACCAAAGATGAAGTTGATGAGATCATTCGCTGGCTGACCGGATACAGCCAGCATGAATTGGAATCTCAAATAGAAAAGAAAACTGATTTTGAGACCTTCTTTGCTGAAGCTACCAGCATGAATCCATTGCGGAATTTAATCAAAGGTGTGGTTTGCGGTGTCCGCGTGGAAGAGATAGAAGAACCGACGATGCGGGAGATACGCTACCTGGACAAGCTGATCGATGAACTGGCCAGAGGAAAAGCTATGGAGAAGATTCTGAGAAAGTAATTTACTCTGTTTTAAAAGGAAAACAATCAACGCATAGCTGTTTACATTGAACTGGATAGCATCTGAGGTACAGATGAGTCTGATTGTTCCCGACTTTTGTTACAGCAATATGAATTATAAATGGTTCATTTATGTATTTCGGATTTTTTCAATTCAATATCACAAAGAATTCCTGCATCCACCCAGAAGATATTGTTGCCAGAAGAATAGAATAAGTATTTCTCATCACGCGAGATACTGGGAAATTTTGCCCGTCTTGTTAATCCCAATCTTTCACTTAGATTGATTGGTTCCGCCCACTCGTTCCGATCATCCTTGAAGCATACATACAGTTTTAGATCGCTTTCTTTCAGAGTCGGTCTGCTTGAGGAGAACAGCAGAAATTGTTCGTCATGCGAAATGAACGGTGTGTAATCGATGTATTGAGTATTGATGAAAGCAGGCAGCGCTGATGGCCGGGCAAATCTGTTATTTATAAATTCGGAATAAAAAACTCCCCTTGAAAAACCGGAATCTTCCATGTACCGGGTAAAGTATAACGTACCGTTCCGCGATAAGGAGGGCTGAGAATCGAGTTTATCAGAATTAACCGGCAATCCAAGGTTTACGGGTTGACTCCAGTTTTTGTCTGTTTTTTCGGAGTACCAAATATCTGCGGATCCAAGTCCCTGATCGCTTCCTGCCTGAAAATACAGCCTGTTTCCATCAAAGCTCAAAAAGGGTGCCTGAACAGACCTGAAACCTGGAAAACTGAGCTCTTCGGGATCATGCCAGATCCCATTTTCTTCCCGGGAGAAGAGAATTTTTGGTGGAACAACTACCCAATAAACTTCTTTGCCGTCGAACGAAAATGTTGGAGAACCGTGCAGCCGGTATCCGGCATCCGAAATGATGCCGGGAGCAAATATTTCAGGAGTAGTTCCAGGAGGTTTCTGACCAAAATATGGTCCGTTTAAATCTGAAAGCGATTTTTCTCCGGATTGTGCAAAACTTACATTAACAAAAAATATTGCTATTAGAATCACCTGAAAATGAAAAACAATCTTTCCCGGCATAATGTCTCCCGATAATTCAATTTGAATATTTATATAACCTGATCAATTGATTCAAAATTATCGAACCGTAAACTTGTGAACAGACTTACGGGCCGGTATACAATTTGTTTCGCCTAATAATAAACACGTAATCATGATACAAAAAAAGCGATGCTGAAGATTTTCACAACAATCTAAAAAAAGCAAAACGTACTTAATTTATTCGATTATATTGACCGTATTATATTTAAATTAAATTTATTTCATGTAAATATATAATTATTCAGCGCTCGTATTTTCGTTCCTCTGTCTTCACAGAATCAAACTAATAGAGAATTTTATTACCTTGAAACAGAAATTTATTAATGGTCGTAATATAATAGGATAACTTGATTAATTGTGGGAGGTAGTATAAATGAAAAATCTATTGTGTAAAAGTCTTCTTTTTATCCTGTTTATCAGCATTCCCGTGACCGTTCTCAGCTTTCAGCAGCAGGATACCAAATCACTGTTTGAGACGTACCCAAAAACGGAAGTTCTCCTGCTGGGAACGTTTCACTTCAAAGACGCCGGTCTTGACAGCTATAAACCGCAGTATGATATTGACATCACATCAGATCACAGGCAAAAGGAACTTCATGAAATCCTGGAAAAATTATCTGAATTTAAGCCGGATGCAATAGGTCTGGAATTTAAATCTGAACATGAGGAAAGGATTCTCACAAATTTCAGGAAATATCGTGCAGGTGATTTTGAATTACCAGCTAATGAGATATATCAGATTGGTTTCAGGTTAGCAGGCATGTTGAATCAAAATCGAGTATACGGTGTTGATGCGAGGGGGCGTCATTATTCAAACATGACCGATTTATCTGATGAAGAGTATGAAGCTCAAGAGAAAAAGTATATTGACAGCCTGAAAAAATTTGCACCCGGTACAAAAGAGTGGTATCCAACATATAGTAAACTATACCGGTATAATGATCTGAAAAAGACCCAAATTCCTTTGATCGAATATTATCTTTATATTAATGATCAAGATATCATCGAGCGGAGTCATGGTATCTATATTGTCGATTCATTCAAGTTTGGAATGGGTATGCCGGATGATTACTTCGGTCCGGATATGAAAACCGCGTGGTATAACCGGAATCTTCGTATTCTGCAGAATATTTACCTTATGATCGAACAAACAAAAGCCGAGCGTGTTCTTGTAGTTATCGGCTCCGGGCATCTTCCGATTCTGACGCATGCGGTAAAGGCTTCCCCTGAACTGAAATTATTAGAAGTCAGAGATATCCTGAAATAAAGCTACAGATGGCTTAGACCTGTTCAATATCAGCTTTTGAAAAACCTCATGAATTTTATAATTCGGTATATAGTGAAATAATATCAAACATGCTCGATTACATGTAACCGGAAACCTTTTTGGTTTTTTTCAGTCTTCCATCTTTTTCTGGTGACTTTCTCCAGAAATACTGTATCGTGGCTCACTAAGATTATACAGCAAACACATTCCAGCAGAGCATCCTCAAGACACTGAATCGATACAATATCCATATGATTTGTCGGTTCATCCATAATAATTAGCTGTGGAGATTTCAGCAGTCCCTGAGCAAGCAGTAATTTACGGGTTTCACCCGGACTCGGCTCACCAGTTGAAATAATCCTCTCCGGATCCGAACCAAGCCTTCTGATTATGGTCAGGAGCTGTCCTCGTTCGGTATTATTAAGTGATCGAATACTATTCACAATGATCCTTGATTTTTTACTTTCAATTTCCTGTGGAATATACAGGACTTTATCCTCACGAATATTTAATTCACCGAGTACCGAACGCACAAGCGTACTTTTCCCTGATCCATTATCACCCGATATGCCGATCCGGTCAGCCGGTTTAATCGTAAGCTGAGGGCAATATAATAGTTTACTGGATCCGAGCTGAATTTTCCTTTCTGGGATATCTGCCAAAGTATTGCAACGGGCTGTTTCGGAGGGAATGGAAATTCCAGCACGGTATTGCTTTTTTACTATAACGCTGT
>JANQEH010000101.1 GCA_028278455.1 bacterium | reverse complement strand
CCGAGAATTGGGGCAAAGCTTTTTTTGAAAAGCAGGTATTTGAGATCCAAGTGTCTTCTACCTGCGTGCTTTTTTACTTTCCTGCCAATCATGATATTTTACTACAATTGGAGTTGCAACAAAAATAGATGAATAAGTACCTATTGAAATACCAATTATCAATGCCAGAGCAAAATCCCTGATTATTTCTCCACCCCAGATAAAGAGAATCAGAACAACGATAAGAGTTGTTAATGATGTTATAATCGTCCTGCTGAGTGTCTGGTTTAGACTGCGGTTAATAATATCGAAAAACTTTTCCTTACGCATCACTTTAAGATTTTCTCTTATCCTGTCGGATACGACAATTGTATCATTGAGTGAATAACCAACAATGGTCAAAAGAGTTGCTACAATAGCTATGGTAATTTCTCTATTTAGTAAACTCAGAAAACCAATGGTTATTACCAGGTCGTGGACTAATGCAGTAACTGCTCCAATTGCAAATTTAAACTCAAATCTCCAACTAACATAAATAACCAGAAATATAAGTGCCAGTCCGATAGCCTTCAGTGTTTTAGAAACCAGTTCACTTCCTATTTTGGGTCCAATACCCTCGTAACGTTCTACAGTTATAGTATTTGAAGGGAAACGCTCTCGAAGTGAAGCGGCAATATCTTCAGATACACGTGCAATGTCATCCTGCTGCTCAGTGGTTATAAGAATATCCTCATCACTGTCCATTGATTTTATCTCGCTATTTCCGAAGTCAGCTGAACTGAGCGCATCCCTAATATCGCCGATCGACTCGGCCGTTTCGAACTTCAGCTGTACTTGAGATCCTCCCTTGAACTCAATTCCCAGGTTTGGTCCACCATTTATGATAAGTGATATCAGACCGATAAGTATAAGCGCTGCAGACAAAATAACAGCCTTTTTTCTTAAGCTCAAAAAGTCAATATTTACGTTTCTGCTGATTAATTCCATCTTTCGATGTTCCTCTATAAATTGTATAATTTTTTCTATTTATCAGATGCTCAAAGCCTTGAGTTTCCATTTGGTCGTAATAAGATCGAAAACTACACGTGTAAAAACTATCGCTGTGAACATACTACAAATAATTCCGATCGACAATGTCAAGGCGAAACCTTTGATCGGGCCTGTACCGTACTGATACAGGACTATCGCAGTGATCAGCGTTGTTACATTGGCATCCAGTATAGTGAAGAATGCCCTTGAATATCCGCTGTCTATCGCAGCCCTTATCGTTTTTCCAGTCAGTAATTCTTCTCGTATACGCTCAAAAATCAGTACATTAGCATCCACTGCCATACCTATTGTCAGAATCAGACCGGCAATACCCGGCAGCGTCAGAGTTGCATGAAATCCTGCAAGGATCGCCATCACAAAAATCAGATTGAGTATTACGGCAAGGTCTGCTATTGAACCTGCCATCCTGTAATAAATAATCATAAAGATAGCAACCATAATAAGTCCTATCATAGCTGAATAGGTACCTTTTCTAACCGAATCGGCACCGAGTGAAGGGCCTACTGTACTTTCCTGTATAACATCCAGAGGTGCGGTAAATGCACCGACACGGAGGATGATCGCGAGGTCTTTTGCTTCTTCCATCGTGAAGCCGCCTGTTATCCTCGATGAACCGTCCGGGATCCTGGTCGATACAACCGGTGCAGAGACTACACGGTTATCGAGCACGATAGCTATTCTTTTTTGTACGTTCGCGCCGGTAATTCTGGCCCATTCTCTTGTACCCTGCCTGTTCATTTCCATCAAGACATAAGGCCTGCCTGCACTCTCGATATCCTGGCCGATGTTAACACGTGTATCTGTAATAACATCACCCATCAATTCTGCTTCTTTCTTCATTACAAACAGCTCATAATAATTCTGTTCATTAAATGTATAAGGTTCTGAACCGAACATGAGCTCTGCTTCCGGGGGGATTACTGCCTGTACTTCAGGTTTTTCCAATAGCGCCTCAATAACCGGTATATTGTTTTCAATAACCCTTATTGATCCGTCACCTACACTGAACAGCATCGCTCTGAATGGTGTTTCTCCAAAAAACTCATCTGCAATGACCGCAGTTGATGTATCCTCACTGGCAGCCTGGCTCGTATCGGTCTGTCCAAGGAGCTCCGACATTGAGATCTCAGACTGATCACTCGACCTCTGCAGCGGCTGTGTTGTATCTCCGGGAGTTATATCAGCAGCAGGTGCATCACCTCTCGTCTCCTTCAATACTCTGTCCAGTTCATCGAAAAGCTCATTCACGACCGGGTCCGGCTGAAGTAGCTTGAAAGACAATTGAGCTGTCTTGCCTATAAGGTTCTTTGCACGGTCGATGTCATCAACTCCTGCAAGCGCAACTACAATCCTGTGGGCTCCCTGGGAATGAATGTCGGGTTCGGAAACACCAAATTCATTGATCCTGTTATTCAAAATACCGAGAGCCTGCCGGATTCCGTTATCTATTTCATCCTGTAAGAATTGCAGTACTGTCCTAATCTCGTTATTCTCATCAAGTCTTCTGTCGCGGTCATAGTATCTTTCCAGCCTGATGTTCCTTTCTGCAGCGATTCCTGTAAAGATTGTCAGGAAATCCTGGTCTGATGTTTGTGAAACCGCAACAGTTTCATTGAATAAGCTAACGAAATCGTCATCACGGTTTATAGCAAGGTTTTCAATAACCGCGGATATATTTATTTCATATAGCAGCATAACACCGCCTTGAAGATCAAGCCCTCTTTTGATTGCCTGTGTCTCCAGTTCTGCTACATAATCTGCGTTTAATGGATCTGTTTTTTCTGTCTGGTCCATTGCATGATATCTGAATGTCGGATACAGATAATAAATTGACGCTAAAATAAATATTATTATTAATGCCCATCTGAAACGGTTATCACGCTTCATTTTTCAAATGCTCCTCATCTATGATTGATTAAGAATACTATTCTGATATAGTGATCTCTCTTCTGTTTTTAACATCCCTGATATAAGGAAAACTTGTCCTGCATCTTTCAACAGTACTGAGGTCCAACTCTACCGTGTACAAATCCTCTTTTAAGTCCGGCGCCTGAAACAGTTGATCACCTCCTGCAGAGAAAGCCATCGAACCGCCGTAAAAGCTGATCCCATTCTCGTACCCAGTCCTGTTCACAAAAACAACTGGTATACCGAGGAACTGACTATAAAACTTATTAATACCGAAATTAATTTCCCTGCTGCTGTTGCCTGTGGTTTCCGCAACACCCTTAACAGGGCTGCAGGAAGAGACAAACAATAATGTAATGTTTTTTTCTATCAATTTCAAACCTAATTCCGGGTGCCATGCATCTTCGCATATAAGCATTGCTGTTTTCCCGAAGCCAAACTCAAAAATTCTCAGTATTTCACCGCAGGCAAAATACCTTCCTTCCTCGAACATGCCGTAAGTCGGAAGAAAAAGTTTTCTCTGAATCCCTTTCATTCTACCGTTCTCGCACATAACAGCGCTGTTGAATATTCTGCTGTCCTGTGAAAGCTCAATAAATCCGGCAATTACACCAATCCCCTCGGATGCTTTTATGAGTTGTTTAAATTCCTTCTCCGGATCAGAAACCGTCAAATTTTTTACCGATTCCTGCAGGCAGTAACCAGTCAGGCTAAGCTCAGGAAAAACAATCAGATCGGCATCCTCCCTCTTAGCCTTGTCTATCAACTTGACATGCTGCTTTAGGTTCGCTTTAATATCCCCGAATCTGGGATAAATCTGTGCTATGGCAATATTAATCTTCATTAATTAACTGATCCTTGTTCCGGGTTTCATGTCTTTATCTGCAATTACCAGCGCGAGATCATCTTCATCAGTAACTGCAGCCAGCAGCATTCCATTAGATATCTCTCCTCTGATCTTTGCCGGTTTAAGATTAGCAATCACTACAATCTTCTTCCCGATAAGATCCCCGGCTGTATATTTATCAGCAATACCCGAAATAATGAATCTTATATCATCACCATCATCTACTTCAAGCCTCAACAATTTCTCAGTCTTTGGGACAGGTGATGCGCTCTTGATCTCAGCTATCCTGAGATCGATTTTTTTGAAATCGTCTATCGTTATCTCATCCAACTTTTCTTTCTCCGTTTTCTGATCCTGACTTTCATTTGCGTCCGAATCTACAGGTGATGCGAGCTTTAGCTTTTCGAGTTCTTTATTAATGGTTTCATCTTCTATCTTGGAAAACAATATGCCCGGTTTGTTGAGCTCAGAACCTGCTGGAATCATCTCGCTTTTCAGTTCGTCCCAACTGTTTGACCTGAATTCATCTTCCAGGTTTATCATTCCTACAAGCTTTTCATACGAAAACGGCATAAAAGGCGCCATTCCCAGTGCAAGTTTTTTAACGATCTGCAAACTTGTATATACAGTATTCGCACATTTCTGTCTGTCATTTTTCAGCGTTACCCATGGTTCACAGTCGTTGAAATATTTATTAGCTCTCCTCGCTATCTCCATAAAGTTCCCTATCCCCTGCCTGACACGGAATTTCACGAGATTATCCTCGATATCATCCAGTAGATTGTCCGCTGAAGTTAGAATACTTATATCTTCATCCGATAGCCTTTCAGGTTCAGGTACTTTACCGTCAAAATTCTTAAAAGCAAAAACAAGCGTCCTGTTAATAAAATTACCGAGTACATCAGCCAGTTCATTATTATTCCTTGCCTGGAAATCTTTCCAGGAAAAATCAGAGTCTTTAGTCTCAGGAGAGATAGAAGCCAGGCAATATCTTAAAGGATCAGGGGGGAATTCGCTTAGATAATCATTAAGCCAGACAGCAAAATTCTGGCTTGTAGAAAACTTTCTGGATTCGAGGTTCAGAAATTCATTTGCTACAACATTATCCGGTAATATATATCCGCCTTTAGCCATAAGGATCACCGGAAAAAAAATTGCGTGAAACACAATATTGTCTTTACCGATAAAATGGTACAGCTTTGTTTCCTGATCGCACCAGTAGTCCTTCCATTTATCAGGTTCTCCGATGTTTCCAGCCCATTCTTTTGTAGAGGATATGTAACCGATTGGGGCATCGAACCAGACGTAGAGGACCTTGCCTTCAGCTTCCTCAAGCGGAACAGGAATCCCCCAGTCAAGATCCCGTGTAACAGCCCTGTCCTCTAAACCCTGATCGAACCATCCTTTACAGAAATTCAGGACGTTGTCCTTCCAGTCTTTTTTATTTAGTATCCACTCTTCAAGCTGTTTCTGGAATCTCCCAAGTTGGATATACCAATGCTCAGTTGATCTCTGCACAGGAGTACTACCGCAAAGCTTACATTTTGGCTCCTTGAGAGTAGTCGGATCCAACCATTTACCACATTTTTCGCACTGATCTCCACGTGCACCAAGGTTACCGCATTTTGGACAGACACCTTCAACAAACCTGTCTGCAAGGAACATTTTATCCTTCTCGCAGTAAAGTTGTGTCTCTCCTTTTTTTATTAAGAGATCTTTTTCATATATATCTCTAAAAAATTCTGTTGATGTCTCGTAATGGATAGAAAGAGTTGTCTTAGAAAAGTTATCAAAACTGATACCTGCTTTCTCGAAGCTAAGCTTATTCATATCATGGTACTTATCTGCAACCTCCTGTGGTTTGATCCCTTCCTGCTCAGCCCTCAAAGTAATCGGTACACCATGTTCATCCGATCCGCATATATAGATAATGTCATTCTTTTTGAGTCTATGATACCTAACGAATATATCTGCGGGTAGATATGCACCTGCAAGGTGACCCAGATGTATAGGTCCGTTCGCATAAGGAAGTGCGCTTGTTACAAGTATCTTCTCTTTCTTATTACTACTCATAGGTTTTCCAAAATAAAAGCCGAACGCTCAAGCCCGGCAATATATCTGACTCAATTCGTATATTTTATAAATTATAGAGTAAACCTTAATTAATGCTTGATCATGGAGTTGACTTCATCCAGAGGTAGAAAATCAATAATTTCATCGTCATACCTTAAGTGGATGACTTTCCTGAAAATATCAATTTTCTCTATTCTGGCTTCACCCTTAGGTGTTTTGATAACCGAGTTCAGAGGAGGATAATTCTCGAGCTCCTCCTCGTACATATCCTGCTCGTACCTGAGGCAGCATCTCAGCCTTCCGCATATCCCTGCCAGTTTCGTTACATTGGCCGCAAGCATTTGATCTTTGGCATACTGCGAGGAAACCGGTTCAAATTTGAAGAAACACATTGCACAGCATAGTTCATTTCCACAAGTACCACAACCGCCGATCTTCTTTGCCTCGTCACGAGCACCGATCTGCCTGAGCTCGATCCGTGCTTTGAATTTCTTCGCCAGGTCTTTAACAAGTTCCCGGAAGTCTATTCTTTCATCCGCAGTGAAATAGAAGGTTACCTTTTTTGCATCCAGCTGATACTCGACACTTGTTACCTTCATATCAAGACGATGCTTTTCAACCATCTTTCTGGCTATCAATCTCGCTTCGACCTCTTTCTCCCGGTTTTTGCCGAGAATATCGAGTTCTTCATGTGATGCTTTTCGTAAAATCTCAAAATTACCGTTCTTCTTATCAGAGTCTGCTCTTTTTCCATTAAGCCTGCTTATCTGGCCGAGATCGATACCTTTATCGGCCTGAACGATCACATAATCTTTTAACTTAAGAGGGAATTCCTGAGAGTTGATATATAATTCTCTGCGATTACCTTTAAACTCAACTTCTATAATATTATTCATACTGAGACAGCTTTCTTAACCTCAAAATCAGATTCATCAAAATCAAGTTAAGGTAAACATTTTTGTTGAGTAAATCAATGAATTTTTCTATCTCTATGACCATGTTTTCCACCAGATCCGGTGTCAACTTTGCCAATGCTTTTTCATTAATCTCTTCAAGTCCAGGTGTACCGGTATCCGAATCCTGGGAATCTTGCTCCTCGTACTTCATCTTCAGGATAGCAATCAGCAGATCGAGATTACCTTTAACCTCTGAGATTTTCGGTTTATCCCTTAACCATCCCTCAATATATTCAATATTATCGATCTTCTTCCGGAGCAGAATTGTCTCCAGAAGTTTAATTGCAAACTCTTTTCTGCCGGGAAAATCATCAGAGAGAGTATCCAATGCAAGGGAATAATTACCTCCGGATAATTTTGCTATGTATTCGGCATTAGCCTCAGAGACTTTTTCATTCTCGATAAGTGAATTGACTACCTGTTCTTCTGTAAGGAATGAAGTCGAAATCAGTCTGCATCTGCTTTTAATCGTCGGCAGTACGTTTTCAAGGCTTGATGTAGTAAGTATCAGGGTGGTTTTATCTGGAGGTTCTTCTAAAACTTTCAGGAGCGCATTTCCTGTTTCGTGGTTTAGTGTATCACAACCTAAAAGGATCACAACCCTTCCCTTACCCTGGTAAGACTGGAGCCTGAGGCTTTGCTTTATCATCCTTACCATTTCGATACTCAGGGTTGCGTTTTTTTCGGTCTCCGGTACCAGGTAAGGATTGTTTACTATCGAGATCCGCATATTCTGGATCTCCTCGGCTTTTTTTTCCTTATCGAGATTAGTCCCTGTTACCGGAAAAAAAAGCTGTACATCAGGATGCTCCATCTTCAGGAATTTCCGGCAGCTTACACATTCCCCGCATGGCTTAACTCCGTTATTGTGACACGTAAGTATCTTAGCCAGATCTATTGAAAATGCTGTCTTGCCGGTTCCCGGCGGACCCTGCAGCAGAATACTGTGTGGCACGGTTCCTGATTCAAAGGCTCTCAGAAAGTACTTCTTGATCTTATCCTGACCTATAATGTTCGCGAACATAATATTCCCGGCAACCTACTATTTTAGCATGGGGATCTTTACTCCCCGCTCGTTAGCAACCTCGATCGCTTTCTCGTATCCGGCATCGACATGTCTCATCACGGCCGTACCCGGATCGTTTGTTAAAACTCGTCTTACCCGCGCTTCCGCCTCCGGAGTACCGTCTACTACAGAAACAAAACCGGCATGGAGTGAGTAACCGATCCCTACGCCACCGCCATGATGGAACGATACCCATGAAGCGCCTGAAACAGCATTCAGCATCACATTTAATAAAGGCCAGTCCGCAATTGCGTCACTGCCGTCTTTCATATCCTCTGTCTCACGATACGGCGATGCAACTGATCCTCCATCCAGGTGATCTCTTCCTATCACTATCGGCGCTTTTACCTTGCCCTCCCTGACAAGATTATTGAAAATAACACCCATCCTGTCTCTTTCTCCATACCCGAGCCAGCAAATGCGGCATGGAAGACCCTGGAATGCAATTTTTTCCTGGGCTTTCTTGATCCATCTCGCCAGGCTCTTGTTTTCGGGAAATTCCTTAAGAATAGCTTCATCGGTAGCGTAAATATCCTGGGGATCACCTGAAAGAGCTGCCCACCTGAAAGGTCCTTTACCTTCACAGAACTGGGGTCTGATATATTCTGGTACGAATCCGGGGATCTTAAAAGCATTTTTGGTTCCGTTCACTTCCGCCTGTTTTCTGAGGTTATTCCCATAATCGAAAGTGATTGATCCCATTTTCTGCAGCTCAAGCATCGCCTCGACATGAGCGCTCATTGCATCGTAGGACATTCTAATATATTTTTCAGGATCCGTCTTTCTTAATTTCAGGGCTTCTTCATACGGGATACCGTTCGGAACATATCCGTTCAGTTCATCATGAGCTGAAGTCTGGTCGGTCAGGATATCAGGAACGATCCCTTTCTTTACCATCTCAGGTATGACATCTGCAGTATTGCCGTGGACTCCAATAGAAAGCGGTTCACCATTGTTCATCGCCTTTTTGGCTATCTCCATCGCTTCGTCAAGCGTTTCCACGGCTGTATCGAGATACTTTGTCTTTAGTCTTTTCTCGATCCTGTCTCTATCGACCTCCACACCGATGAAAACGCCGTCAGCCATCGTTGCTGCAAGAGGCTG
>JANQEH010000036.1 GCA_028278455.1 bacterium | reverse complement strand
CAGAGTTTTGCTGTATGCAGCTCTCAGGTTCATATTATCATTAAGCTGATAAATCAGGTTTAGTGAAGGAAGTATGTCTTTATCATCAAGATGGCCTTTACCAAGATTCTCATCATGACTGGCAACATCAATCTTTGTAGTTTCATATCTGAAACCACCGATAACGCTCAGATTATAGGTTATCGGGAGCTTGGCCATCAAGTATGACGCAAATATTTCCTGCGTTCCGTCAAAGTTATTTGCTGGTGTTGTCAGGTTTGCAATATAGTGTCCGAACCTTGTAAGATACTGTGTGCTCAGATCCTCGAGTATCCCAACATTTTCCATTTTGAAATAATCATCCGGATCACCATAATACTTCAGCTTATCCTGTTTATATTCGAATCTTCTCTCACGAAAATTATGATCAGTGTCCAGGTAAGACATACCGAACTTTAGGTTACTGTTTATCCTGCTCCATTTCTTTATAGGAATAGTAATATCTGCTTTGAAATTGTTATTGTCTTCAGTGAGATCCCTGAAATATCTAGTAGGAAGAGGATATATTGAAGGTCTTATCGAATAGACTCTCTCGATCGTTCCGTTTCTTTCTCTGTCAGTGTAATTATTAGTAAAAAATCTCAGATCCGGTTCATCCTGCTTGGATGATGATACCGAAAAATTCCAATTGAATCTCATATCAAGAAGATTTTTGAAATAATGCTTACCGCTGAACTGATTAAAGTTCATGTACCTTTCAATGTACTGTAATGTTCGTGTTTCATAGACTGCTTCAGGAACCATATCTCTCGGAAATGTACCGTACTGGTAACGTGCATTAGACTCCATTTTTTTGTTATACATGAAATTGTATTTGAATTGGTGCTCTGGAGTCATTTTTACCGAAATATCAAACAGGCCGCCAATAACGACCTGTTCTGTGCTTTTATTGTCATTCAAGTCAAAATCATTATTAAGGAGATCTGTATCATCGACATGACCGGTAAGCTGCCATCTGGCTGTTCTTCCGTCATTGTATGACTTAAAACTTCTAGCATAAGTAAGGCTGCCTAGGAAACCGAGAGGTTTACCAAACAGGCTTGCCTGGTTTTCGATAGACAACTGATAATTTTGATTCAGTGGCGAACTGCCGTTTACAGGAGCCATCTTTGGATCGAAAGACCTTGAAAGCCTGTCAAGCTCAGCTGCTTTATCTGGATCTGTCCATGCAGAACCTATATCGGGAATATCGACAAAGGGATCCGCAAGAGCTCCGGGGATCGACCTGTCATCCAGGCCATTCGGTATAAATCCAAGCTTACCGCTTGGATCCAGCAAAAAACTATCTTTCAGGTTTGATTGAGAATTGTATGAAGTCGACGAGGAAAAAGTCACCTTGAATTGTTCCGGGAATGACTTTGTTTCAATATTTACACTACCTCCCGTAAAATCACCCGGTTTATCGGGAGTAAAACTCTTTACTGTTACGATATTGTCGATAAAGGAAGCAGGGAACAGGTCAAGCTGTACAGCTTTCTTGTCCGGATCTGCGCTTGGAATGGCAGCATTATTGAATTGAGTATTCGTATATCGCTCACCCAGGCCTCTTATAAAAATATATTTATTATCGACAATAGATGCACCCGTAACCTTTTTCATTGCATCGGCTGCATCACTTGAGCCCGATTTACTGATTTTCTCAGAACTTATTGCATCACTGATGGCAAAGGCAAACTGTCTTTCTTTCAATAATGAAGCTTCAGAATTCTTAAGCCTTGAAGCTGTAATTACGATCTCTTCCATCTCTTCAACAGCAGGCTCAAGTGAAATGTCGAGTTTAGTTACATCACCTTCTTTGACCACTACTTCAGTTATTTCCATGCTTGCATAACTAACGTAGCCGACAATAAGTGTATATGTCCCAACCGGGACATAAAGGATTCTGTAATTCCCTTCAATATCTGTCGGGCTGCCAAGTGTATTATTTTCTTTTAGATAGACATTTGCACCGATTAACGGTTCCCCAGACTGAGCATCAACAATTTTACCCGAAATAACTCCCCTTTTAACTGTCTCCTGCTGTGAATAAAGTGCACCAAAAGGGGATAGTGTAAGAATTAAGGACAACACAACAACAATAGCACTTGAAATGACTGAATTCATCATTTGTCTCTTCTGAAAATAATAAAACGATTGATTGGAGTTTAACTTTTTCATTTTCCTTCCCTCAAATGTAACTTTACTTAAAAATCTTAAACTGAAAATTCTAAACGCTCAAAATTTTGTTATTCAATGTTAAAAGAGAATAAATACTGTGTTAAGATTTGGTTAATTTTTAGAAAAATGCCCGAACTTTATTACATTTGTCAAAAAGAATCCAACAGTAAACGGTAATTCACTGTGAAAGACAAAAATATCAATACTAATGAGTTTGTATAAACTACTGTTACATTGTGCTGATCATAAATAACTGTAATAAAAAGAGTTGCTTAAAATATTTACTAGCGGTATTTTAAAGCAGTTAAAGCAGTCTGACGATAATTACTATTGAATACAAACTCTGCCTGAACATTTATCGGTGTAGGTGAGAATGGAACAAAATAAAGCGATCAAGTCCTTATTATTCATTTTAATAAGTTTGATTATTATAACAGCACTGCCAGATATTGTTAGCGCCCAAACAGTAAATACGTGGTCCTTTATCGGACCTGTTGCAGCAACAGATACGCTGTATTCCCTGGCAATGAACAGGGCGGATACTTCTTCAATGACAATTTTTGCAGCCGGCTTGGATTCTTCGGTTTACAGGTCGATGGATAATGGCGCAACTTGGAGCAAAATAAACTTCGGTGTTGGAACGTCCAACGTGATAAAAGTCCTTATACACGCTTCCGACACAAATACCGTCTATGCGGCAACTGATACTGCCGGTGTATTTGTCAGTTCAAATTATGGTGCCGCCTGGACTTCCAGAGGGCTTCATGGAGATACTGTAATAACTGACCTCGTATATAACTACAGTGGGCCAGACACCTTATTTGCCGTAACAAATTATGGATTATTCCGGAGTCTGAACAGGGGAAACACATGGTCTGAAAGCAGCACCGGACTAAATGCCGATGCTCTATATTTAACTAAAATCGTCCAATCCACATCAGATTCAACAAAGTATTACCTGGCTACCTCAACAGGAAGAATATACCGTTCAACAAACTCAGGCGCATCCTGGTCAGTTTACGGTACAGTTCCGGGAGTAGATAATATTACAAGCATCATAGTAGATAATACTGATAATAATATATTGTATGTTGGTGTAAACGACACACTAACTACAGACGGTGTATACAAGACCACAAATGGTTCTGCATGGTCAAAGATACCCAATGATCCATTGGTTTCGGGCAGGATGAGTGTACTGAGCCTCGCGTTGGATACTACATCGACATCAAGAAAACTGTATGCAGGAACAATGAGCAAAGGAGTATTCAGGTTCAATATCAGCACTAGCCTGACCTGGAGCGCTATTAGAACCGGATTAACCTCAGGTCAGATCAATGACATATTAATACACCCTGACTCAACCCATGTTCTATTCGCAGCGACTACCGGGAACGGGATTCAGAGGTATAACAGCAATAGAGAACCGGTGATAACAGTTAAGGATACAAGCTTCACGACTGTCACAGACACTAGCTTCACAATAAGCGAGGATTCAATGTTGTCATTTTATATTCTTGCTACAGACGATGATGGCGATCCACTTTCTTTCACTACATCCGTTCTCCCGACAGGCGCAACATACACTGAAGCCTCGACAGACACATTTCAATTTATATGGACACCTGATTTTGACCAGGCCGGTTCATATGAAATAGATTTCAATGTCCTCGATGATAATAACGGGATAACTACAAAGACAATCCAGATAACTGTTACTAATAAAAACCAGGCTCCTTATTTTGATCCAATACTTTCTAATCAGACTGTTAACGAAGGAAACACTCTTGCATTCACTGTTTATGGGAGGGATGATGACAATGATCAGATAACTTATGGGACTAACGGCGCACTACCGACAGGAGCTGGATTTGACTCAACCGACACAAAAAGATTTTCGTGGATCCCTACATATGATGACTCCGGAAGCTACAATATTTCATTTAGAATGGATGACGGGCAGGGTGGTACTACTATTGATTCGATTACAATCACTGTAGTGAATGTTAACAGGGCGCCTGTTTTCAGCACTTTATCAGATACAGTTACTCTTAATGAAGGAGAACTCCTCCAGATCACAGTTTCAGCAGCTGATGCAGACAATGACTCGGTCTATTATAACGCCGCGAACCTGCCTACCGGTGCGACATTCGGGACGATAAGCGGGGCATTTTCCTGGATACCTAATTTCACTCAGAGTGGAACATATCGTATAGTATTCAACGCCCTTGACACTAATGGAGGTGCATCTTTTGAGGATGTAGTAATTATAGTCAATGATTATGCAACACCTCCGGGATATGACAATCCTCCTACAATTATTCCTGTACAGGACTATACAGTCAGCGAAAACGATACGATTATTTTCCAGTTGGTTGCAACAGATGACGGTCCACTGGACTCACTGACATACGGCCTAACAGCTTCATCATTACCGGCTGGAGCAAAATTCGACTCGCTCGACACTAGAATATTCGAATGGGCAACCACTTATGATGACAGCGGTACTTACAACCTTGTATTTACCGTAATTGACAGTTTTCCGAACACATCAACCGAAATTGTTGTTATCAGGGTTAACAACGTTAACAGAGTTCCAGAAACGATCATGCCTTCCGACACTACATTTTCAGAAGGAGAAACGATCAGTATGCCACTGGGAATCGCTGATCCTGATAGTGATAGTGTTACGGTTCTTTTCCTGAGCGTTCCTTCTGGGGCATCAATTGACTCCAGCAGCGGTTATACTCTTAACTGGACACCTACATATTTACAGGCTGATAGTTTTCTCCTGAGATTCCGTGTAGACGACGGGAATGGCGGAAAGATCGATTTTCAGATGGATATTATTATAGAAAACACTAACAGGGCACCTGCTTCATTCAACATATTATATCCAACTGCAGGCCAGGAAGTTAAATTGGATGAATATCTCATGTGGGAGAAGCCCAGGGATCCTGATATTGACGATAGTCTGAGCTACAGAATTGAGATTGATGACGACTCCAGTTTCTCCTCGATAGACATTATTATTGACACTTTGAACAATAACAAAGTTACTGTAGATACCACTTCCGCAAAGATTAATAGTGGAGGTTCCAATCTACTTGACTTGTTGTCTAAATCCGCAAATGCAAATTCAGATGCCTTTGTACTCAAGCTTGATACGCTGGTAATCCCCCAACTCCTCGAATTAAGTGACGATTCGGTCTATTACTGGCGTGTAGAAGCCTTTGACGGCAACGGAGGAGTATCAGATTATACCTCCGGCTATAATACCTTCCATATAAATCTTGAAAATGATCCACCACTCTCCCCGGGTGACGGTTTCAGCCCAAATACAAGCGCATCTGTTAAGGTTGCCCAGCCGACAATAAAATGGGATGCCTCAACAGACCAGGATTACAGCGATACTCCCGACAAAATAAAATATATAGTTGAAATAGCAGACAATATGTTTTATGGGCCTGATTATACCTATTACACCGAATACGGACAGGATTCTCTCGCTAGTCCCATATCCTTCGGTGAAGGCCAATGGGAATACCGGCTGAAAGCGATTGACAATGAACCTGATACATCGACAGCCTACTCTGAGACACAATTATTCGTTGTTAATATTGTTAATGAACCGCCAAATAGTTTCAATCTGGTCAATCCGGCGGATTCAGATTCGGTTGAACAGGATACTGTTTTCTTTGACTGGGATGTATGCACAGATCCAGACGAAGCCACAGAAATTTTCATAAAATACAGGCTCGAGATAGCAACAGATGATCAGTTCACAAGTGAAAGTATTATAATGTACAAAGAAAACATCACGTACAACACGTCACATTACAGCGCTGCAGTAAATGTCCTTGATGACGGTGAATATTACTGGAGAGTAATTGCTGAAGATGACTGGGGCGCTACTTCTACCAGCGAAACGAGGTCTTTCAGAATTGGGCTTGTAACCGGAATTCATGATCCCGGATACTCCGGTATAGTTCCGACAAAATTCATGCTTGAGAACAACTATCCTAATCCGTTTAACAACCACACATTTGTTAGATTCGGACTTCCGAAACTCTCTGAAGTTAAAGTAAGGATATACTCTGTAACCGGGAAATTGGTTTATTCGGAAGATCACCGGAATCTGCCGGCAGGGTATCACATATTTAAGTGGAACGGTAGATCAAATTCAGGATATGTTATTTCCTCCGGAGTATATTTTCTTGTAATTTCCGATGGCAGGTTGCTGAAATCTCAAAAGATTACCCTTATAAAATAGTTCTGCCTAAAGTAAAACTGGTTTTTATAAAATGAGTTCTGATTTCACACCTCTTTTCAACTCAGGTCTTTCACTGTTGAAAAACCAGATTAAAATGGGTAAATCCCTTATCCCCGATATTGGTAAAGGTGATATTATCAGCGGGAAGATAATTGATGTTCTAGCTCCTGCGAAATACCTGATCCGGGTCAGAGGGAATGATATAATTGCAGAATCAGATCTTAACCTGAATGTCGGTGATATTTATAAAATGGAAGTCCTCAAGACTGATAGTAAGATCACAGTTAAATTACTTCCATCGTTTAGCGACCAAAAGGAAATTCCGGTAAAAGCTGCGGCTCTGCTTCAGGAGCTTGAACTTCCTCTAACCAGTATGAATAAGAACACTGTTGAGAAACTACTTTCACTTGGAGTAAAATACGAAAAGGATAACCTGCCGAACCTGATAAACCTTATTAATGAATTCCGCAAATTCGACAGGGCAGAGAGATTAACAGAAAGAGACATTGCTGCACTGATTTTCACCCATATAAATAAGTTAAAACCTGTCCACAAGCTCCATGGCTTCATTAAGAATGTAATTACGAACAGGGAACAACTATTGAATACATTTATGGACAAAAATACCATACAGGCTATTGTACATATTATTTATAAACTGAAAGATTCCGGGGAAAAAAGCATTTTCGCCGATAATCTGTCCGGTATAATATTGAATTTTCCAATTGTAGATAAAGATAACCCGGATCTTCCGGTTTTGATCCGGGAATATTCTGAGAACAGCATCTATAATCTAGTTTCGGTACTTAGTAGTAAATTCAGAACAATACTGGATAGAGATTTAACTATCTACCTGATAAAAATGCTAAGTATCTTCCAGCAGTCATCAGTGCTCAATTCAGGTGAACACCATAATGATAAAATCTATTATTCACCTCTTCTGGCAAGGTTTGAAAATAATTTAACCTGCATCGAGATATTCTACAGAAAACTGGCGCTATACCCTGAAAATATGGATCCAATTCCCGGATTCGAGATAAATCTCCTTATATATATGAATAACTCAGAACCTGTTCATGTGAACCTCGTAAAAAAAGTCCCTCGAATGCTGAATATTGGTATTTATCATCCTTTGACCAGTAAATTAAAATTTCTTCAGAACTTGCGCCCGGAATTAGTTAAAAGGATCCGGAATCATGGATACAACTCTGTTAAAATCGATTATCACATTTCTGATACAGAATCTGTGGAATACCGAACCAGGCTTTTCTTCCCTAAAAACCAAATCTTAAAATCCGTTGATTTCACAGGATAAAATATTACCCAATTTATTAAATATTTTCAATTATTTTGGGAGCAAATCACACTTATCTGTAGTAAAAATAATAAATTATTTAAGAAATGTTGAATCCATTAACTCTTGACTTTTTGAAATAATTCAGTTAAATTTTTAGGTTTAGATAATCCTGGTGTACTTTGAGGCTATCTCTTACGTGATTTTCACAGTATGAATGAAGAAAAAATAAACAAGATAATTGATCATGGAAACATCCCCGGGCATGTAGCGATAATCATGGACGGTAACGGCAGGTGGGCAAAGAATAGGGGGCTTCTGCGTGTCGCAGGTCATCATGAGGGTATAAATTCTGTACGCGAAATCGTAAAGCTCAGCAGCAGGCTGGGGATCGAAATCCTGACACTGTATACTTTTTCATCGGAAAACTGGAAAAGGCCTGAGACCGAAGTATCGGCGCTAATGCAGCTGCTGCTTAAGACAATTCGAGCAGAAGTTGAAGATCTGCATAATAATAATGTCAAAGTTGTATCTATCGGTCAACTTGAAGATCTACCTGAATCTCCAAGACTGGGGATACATGAGGCAATAGTAAAAACGAAAAACAATACCGGTTTAATACTGAACCTCGCACTCAGTTATTCGAGTAGATATGAAATTCTATCAGCGGTTCAAGAGATAGCGTTGAAGGTCAAGAACGATGATCTGGAAGTTGATCAGATTAGTGAAGAGATTTTTTCAGAATATCTTAACACTTGCAGTATGAGAGATCCGGATCTACTGATAAGAACAAGCGGTGAATCGAGGATAAGTAATTTTCTTCTATGGCAGATAGCCTATACGGAAATATATTTCACTGAGACGCTTTGGCCAAGTTTTAGAGAAAAAGAGTTTCTCGAGGCTATAGAGAATTATCAAAATAGGGAAAGAAGGTTCGGCCAGGTCAGTGAACAGGTGCATTAACGGGATAATAAACTTACAGTTATATGTTTTATAAAGTAATGTAAATATTTGAATTGGAACATATATTTATCCTACAGAGTTTAACAACTTGGATATAAGAAGAATATAATTATTATAATTTTATATATTATATGAAGCTGAGAAAAAGAGTTCTTCTTCCGGGAGGATTCTTAATAATATTGACATTAGTCCTGTATTTAAGCACGGATTATGTTTTCCACAATGAGAAGATAAAGACTCTCATTCTGGATGAAATCGGGGAAAAATTCGGTGAAAATCTAAATATCGCCGAATTAACCACACATTTCGGTTATGTAAATTTTAAAGGTGTAAAGTTCAACTTTGAGAACGGGAGTGATTACTTCTCAATAGATGAGCTGGGGATCGGCTGGAGCCTTTTAGACCTGGTCAAAAACAGGTTTACTCCCACAAAGGGAATAACAGAGATCAAGCTGATAAGACCTGAACTGGTAATCAGCATCGCTAACGGCAGCAGCGACAGCACTGTTGAAACCCACTCTTTTTACTTGAAAAGAGACCAGTTGATCTCTCAGATAGAGACCACTTATAAGACAATTTTTGATAATTTCAAGAATATTTCCCGCATCCAGATCATGGATGGTCGTGTATTGTATAAAACCGCCGCAGGTGAGATATTGACCATTACCCAGGATCTGGATGGAACTTTTGAGACAGCCGACAAGATAAATGCCAGAATAAATCTTGAATCAAGGCTTTTCAATTCTGCCGATAAAAACCTGGTATTTACTGCAGAATCATATCTGCCTGATTTTAACTTTTCATCAGAAATCCTAATAGATAATTATGACCTCGGTTCAGATTTCCCGGATATGCTTTTTAAGGCTATAAAGTTCAAGGAAGGCCAGGTTGATGCGAAATTAAGTGTGGAAAGGATATCTGACGGCAGAATTCAGAATAAATACAATGTTTCAGGTGATATTTCATTAACCGGCGGCAGTTATATTCTAAAAGAATTTGATATAGGAATAACCGATATCAAAGCTGCTGGCAAAATACATAATGATCTGTTTGAAATACGCGAGTTTCAGTGTTCCGGTTCTGGTGCTGATATCAAGGTATTCGGCAATATTGATAATATTCTGGATCCCGAACTCAACCTGACCTTGTCTTTAGCAGGAGTAGATCTTGAAGCTATACAAAGTGATTCACTTATTAAAACAGGACGTTCTCTACAGGGAATTGTCTCAGGCACACTTTCTATTGAAGGATTTCATAAAGATGCTGTTTTAAGCGGAAATCTATTCTCCGATGTAATAACGATTGATGACCTTGTATTTTCGGACTTCAGTACCAATGTTATTCTTGACTATCCGAAACTGTCATTCAAGGATGTAAAATCAAGCCTTGTTGACACTGAGATAAAATTTGATTACGACACTGATCTTGAAGACCTGAACTCAGTTTTTATTAGCGGGGATATTAATGGAAATTTCCTAACCTTGCAGGATTATATTTATTATCCTGCTGAGAATGATTATGACGGTAGTATCAATTTCTTATTGAATAAAAAAGGCCAGGAACTCGAAGGCTATGGTTCTCTGCAGATGACAAGCTCAAATGAAAAAGGTGATCTTAAATACGAAGGCAATTTCAGTGTATACAATAAAAAAATATTACTTAAAGGCAAGAGTGATGATGGCGAGTTGTCTTTTGAGGGAACACTAAATTACGATAATTCAGAATTCGATATAAATGTCAATAATGCGTACCCGGCATTGACTCATGACCTTGACTATCCTTTGGAAAAACTTGCAGGAAAAGACATTCTGCTCAACATGAATATGAATGGTAATGAGTATAGAACAAATATTTTAATTTCTGCACTAACCGGGAGAGGAGACACACTTGCTACAGTGAATGGTGATTACATTATTACGGCATTAGGCCAGGGTTACCTTCAGACTGAATTTAGAGTTCCTGTTTCAGACAGTGATGTTTTTACTGTAAATGTTGAGCTGTCGCGAAATGATAAGAAATACCTATTTGACAATATATATAGTCCTGACCTGTTTACTGGATATGGTGAATTAGATTCGGAAGAGAATATGAAATTAAGTGCTCGGATAAATATCGATACCGATGTGAGCCGGCTCAGCAGTTTTCTCGATCAGGATATATTAGACAGGGGATTCATAAAAGGTGGGATAGATATAACTGGAAATTTTGATACTCCGGTTATAAATGGAAACCTGTCTTTGGTGAATGCTGAAAGAGATTCAATTTCGAATCTAAAAGGCAGTGTGCAATTTAAATCGACCAATTGGAAAAGATATTTTATTAGCGATGTCATTCTTTCTCAGAACGAGCAAAGGATTGCACAAGGGGCAGGAGAGATCGATCTTGACGAGTTGTCAGGTAAATTAGACATTAAAGGTGAGAATGTCCCTTTACAGACATTTTCTTCTTTTTTCGATCCGGGTAACCGTGACAGATATTCCGGAGAAGCCACATACAACTTGAGCTATTTGAAGAACTTGTACGGAAATTACTTAACCGGAACAGTCGATATTGCAGAAGGTAAGATTGAAAGATATTATATCGAAGATCTAAGCCTGCAATTGAAATATCCCATCCTCCCGGAGAATCAGGCAGGAAATAATGAAGAGATCATTAATTCGGGCTTTACTCCTCAGGGATTGTGGGTCGAGAAGTTATCATTCAACACACCAAACAACCTCAAAACTTCAGGTTCAGGTTTCGTTTCACTCTCGGAAGAATTTGATTCTGATTTCAATCTGAAACTTGATGGGAATATCCTCTCTATTTTCAGTGATTCATGGGATTATTTCCGTTCTACTTCCAGTTTAGGAAACATCAATCTGATGTTCAACGGTACCTTGAGCAATCCATATCTAAACTCAGGTAACATAAGTATTTCGAACGGTTCAATGGAGCTCAGATCAGTTTTCGAAAAGATCGAGAACCTTAGTCTATCGGCTGAGCTGGAAACGGGAAGCCGCTATTTAAATCTAATCCAGGCCGAGGCTGATCTTGACGGAAAGCATGTCAGCATTGAAAATGTATATCAGGAAAATATAATAACATCAGCCGGTGAATCTTTCCCTCTTATACCATTTGAGATCATGGATGACGGTTTGAATCTCGGAATAATGAAAATCAATACTACCGAACAAGGTATTGATCCCCATATTGTAGAAGTGTTTTACGGCAAAAACAGGGGTAATATTCAGCTTTTGGGAAGAAATGAAAACGAATCCTTTTATCTTGCCGGGCCTAAAGAAAATCCGAAAATACGTGGAAATGCGAAAATAAAAGATGCAAGAATTCATTATCCTGTTACAACATCAGGTGATTATACAGAACCGAATATAGTCCAGAGATTCTTAACCAGAGCTGATTGGGATGTAATTTTAATCCCTGAGAGTAATAATTTTTATACCAGAAAGGAACCCAACAGCCTGATCCCGATTTTCAAAGAGTTTGCCGGTGATCTTTTCATTAATGTGAAAGTCGAAGATGAGGAAGAGGGTTTATATTTTACCGGATCGCTCGATGAGGATTTTGAAAATGAGTTTATGGTACATGGTGATCTGAAATCTTCAAGAGGCCAGCTCGAGACTCTTGATTTCGTGTTTAAAGTCGAGAATTTTGAATTGTTCTTTAATCAGGGTCAGCCAAATGTAAGGGGTATTGCCAAAACAAAGGTGCGTGATCCCCAGATATCTTCAAGCCCAGGTTTAGAAAGTAATTCAAAATCTCTCGTCGATATTTACTTGATTCTGGTATCGGATGAGGCCGGGCCCGGTGGACAGCTTCTGGATTACGGAACATGGGATGAAAATTATGAACCGTTATTTTACTTTCAGCTCTCGGCTGAACCGAATCTTTCCAGTTTCTCTGTACCTGTTACTTCGAGCTCTACACAGCTTCAGGATCTCAATAACAAGACAACTCACCTCACAGATGAAAGGCTTCTCAGACTTCTTGGAATATCTCCGGATAACATAGGGAACAAAGCTGCTTCTATGATGGTTGCAAGAGGAGAGCAGATGCTGCTTGATCCTGTACTCCAGCCGGTTAACAGGACAATACAGAGGACATTCGGTCTCGACGAATTCAGAATAAGGCCGAATATTTCCAAGGCTTTTTCATATCAAAGGTATGATCCGAGACTCTTTGAACAGGGAATAGAAACAGATGGAACAAATTTAATGAATCCGAAGTATTTATTTCTCAGTCCCGAACTTTCGATTGGAAAATATATTCTTGACGATCTTTATTTTAATTACCAGGGGCAGATAGTCAGGACGATCTCGGGTGAAAATCAGGATGATGTTGGACTCAGCCATCTGCTGGGACTTGAATACAGACTTAAAAACCAAATATACATTGAATTTCAATGGGATTACGATTACTATAGATTTCTAAATAAAGGAGATGCCCGTCTCTGGTTCAGGCATCAGATCCAGTTAAAAGGTCTTGACAAAAACAAAAAAGAAAAGAAGTATTAAACATGACTTTAAAGAAATTAGTTAATTATTTTACATTTGCAGTATTATGCATCATACTGCAAATCAGCACGGCAGATGCCAGACAACAACAACAGCAGATTCCTATTCTGAAAGTAAGAAGCATAGAAGTCATTGGGAATGAGAGGTCTGATGCTGACAGGATAAGGTTGAATTCCGGCCTTGGGCCAATCGGTAAGAGTTTTACCGGTGATGATGTCGCAGAGGCGATCAAGAGACTCTGGAACCTGGGAACATTTAGTGATATTCAAATCAAGAAAAAGGACACATCGACTGAGTCCGAGTACGATTTTATTATCGAGGTGACAGAGCACCCCCAGCTGGATCTTATACAGATCAAGGGAAATGATAATATCAAGACCGATAAGCTTCTTGATGAACTCAACTTCTACAGGGGGCAGACAATAAGCCCTTCAAGAGTCAAGGCCGGCCAGAAGAACATTCTTGAACTATATAAAGAAAAAGGTTATTTACTGGCCTCAGCCGAAGCTGAAGTGGTTAAATCTCTGGAAAGTGAAAGGGCAAGAGTTTCCGTTATTTATACTGTGAATGAAGGTAAGAAGGTTAAAATCGAAAAAATATATTTTGAAGGAAATGACGCCTTTAACGACGGTAAACTGAGGAAGCAATTCAAGGAGACGAAGGAGGATGGACTGTTTACCGGAGGAAATTTTAACCGTGAAGAATACGAAGCCGATAAAGAACTCCTTCTTGCTTTCTACAAGAAAGAGGGGTATATGTTCGCTGAGATCGTATCTGATTCCCTTTACTATGATGAGCCCAAGGAGCATATGTTCATCAAGTTAAATATTAAAGAGGGAGATAGATATTATTTCAGGAAAATAGAGTTTGAAGGTAATGAGATATTCCCTAATGAATTACTGCAGGAAAGACTTGATATTGGCACAGGAGATGCCTATAACGAAGAGAAGCTGCAAAAAGGAAAGAGTGAGATACAAAATACTCTTTATTACAATGCCGGACATCTTTTTGCAAATGTTGTCGACGCTCCCGTACCGGTACCCGGTACTGATTCAATAGATGTAAAATTCAATATAAACGAAAACAGGGCTGTGCAGGTTTATAAGGTAGATATATATGGTAATACCAGGACTAAGGAAAAAGTGATCAGAAGAGAAATTAGGATCAAACCCGGGGATACATTCAGCTACCAGTTGATCGAGAGAAGCATGAATGCACTGATGCTGCTTAATTATTTTCAGATCGTTACCCCAAATGTAAACCTGGTAAACCAGAGTAATCCAGGCGAAGAACAGGTAAACATCACCTTTACGGTACAGGAAAAATCCACAGACACTGCAGCTATGAATGCCGGTTACAGCCAGCGTGACGGCCTAATTGGCGGAATCTCCCTGGGTATGAACAATTTTATGGGTAACGGTCAACAATTACAGTTTGACTGGCAATTCGGAAAGATTTACAGATCTTTTTCTCTCGGATTTACTGAACCGTATCTATTTGACTCAAAGACTATCGCCGGATTCAATATCTACGATCTCAGGCGGGGAGGTGAATGGTACGGTTATAACCAGAAGAGCAGAGGATTTACTTTAAGGCTTGGCAGAAGATTCACCTGGCCTGATGATTTTTTTCAGGGCAACTGGTATCTTGGTTTTTCCAAGAACAGGTATGAAGAGCTTGAAGGTGGATATGATATCAGCAATTATTTCTATCTTGGAAACGCTACAAGAGTATACCTTATGCAGGTTATTTCCCGTGACAGCAGAAACCACGCTGAATTTCCTACAAACGGATCTGAAGTGTCGCATTCTTTTCAATTCACCGGAGGATTCCTTGGTGGTACCGAGGATTTCGTCAAGAACACTTTCATATCAAAGTGGTATATGCCGGCATTCTGGAAGTTTATCTTCGCACAAAGCGCAGAAACAGGTATAATAAACACCTTTAACAACAACAATAATATTGGTCCGCAGGAGCTGTTCTTCATGGGTGGAAGCGCTATATCCCTTGGTACATCACTAAGAGGTTACGATGAGAGACAGGTGGGCTCTCACTTCCTGGATGATTATCCTACAGGAGGCAGAGTACAGGTAAAATTTGCTACCGAACTCCGTTTTCCGATCTCAAGTGCTCCTACAATTTATGGATTGACGTTTGCAGAGGCCGGCAATGTCTGGCCTCACCATAAATATTTCAATCCTTTTGAACTAAAACGTAGCGCAGGCTTCGGTATCAGACTGTTTATGCCGATGATAGGAATGATAGGATTTGATTTTGGTTACGGTTTTGATAATATCGATGAGTTCGGTATCAAGAAAGGAAGATGGAAAACCCATTTTCAATTTGGTAGAGGATTTTAATATTTAAATTATATATATTAAGAATAATAAATCATATTTAATTCAGGAGGTAGTTTTGAAAGAGTACAGAGGTTATTTTCGATCAAAGCAGTATGTGTTTATGACATTGATGTTCTTCATGGCATTTTATTTTGTTTTCTCCGGTTTTGCTTATAAGGCTGATTTCAAGGTTGGTTATGTAAATTCCAACAAACTGTTTGACACCTACAGTGAATTTATCGAGATCAAAGATAAGCACAAGGCTTTCCAGGAGCAGCTTCAGAATGAATATAATGACATGAGAACCAAAGCGACAAACCGTTATAAAGAGATTGAAAGCCAAAGTCTGCTTTTGAGCGATGAAAAAAAGAGAGAGTATGCCCAGGAATTACAGACTCTACAGGATGATATCAACAAATTTGCGCAGGACAATTTTGCCCCCGGCGGTGTGGTTGAACAGCGGTGGCAGGAAGTCATGGCTCCTATCCTTGAGAAAGCACAGGCAATTATTGACAAGCTTGGGCCGGAATTGGGATATGATCTGATCTTTGATACAAGTGTTGGCGCCCTTGTTTATGCAAAGAAAGATTATGATATGACAGACCTTGTATTGGCTGAACTGGAAAAAAACAAGTAAAAATATCCTTTTCTACCATATTGAAAAAAACGCTTAAGGAATTGGCGGAACTCTTCAATGGAACTGTTATTGGTGACAACGCTGCTATAATTGACAGTGTATCTCCTGTAGAAAATGGATGTAAAGGTTCTATTGCCTTCCTGGCCAATCCAAAATATAAAAAGTTTCTATCCGATACGGATTGTTCCGCTATAATCGTCAAAAGGGATGTTACGGAATCCTCAACAAACCTGTTGCAGGTTGACGATCCGCAGGATGTATTCAGAAAAATCCTTCTGTTATTAAAACCGCCTCCTGAAATAACAGAGAGCAGGATCCATCCAACCTCTGTTATCGGAAAAAATACCGATCTTGAAGATCCTGTTGAAATTAGAGCTTTGACATTTGTCGGTGATGGTTCCTTAATCGGCAAATATTCAATTATCTGTGAACAGACCTATGTAGGAAAAAATGTCCGTATTGGGGAAAATGCATTTATTCACCCTCGTGCCACCATCCTTGATAACACAATTATAGGAGATAGAGTTATAATTCATTCCGGAGCAGTTATAGGAAGTGACGGTTTCGGAAATGTTTTTAAAGAAGGAAAATATCACAAGATACCCCAGATCGGGAACGTGGTGGTAGGTGATGATGTAGAGATTGGCGCTAATTCAACCATTGACAGGGCAGCTATGGGAAGCACAGTTATCGGAAACGGATGCAGGATCGATAATCTTGTACAAATTGCTCACAACGTTGAACTTGGAGATAACACAGCTCTTGCTTCCCAAGTAGGAATTGCGGGCAGCACAAAGGTCGGAAAGGGTGTTGTAATGGGTGGACAAGTTGGTATTATAGGGCATCTGGTAATCGGCGACAGGGTGATGCTCGCAGCTCAGTCAGGAGTTGTGAAGGATATTCCTGAAGGTGAATACTATTTCGGGACTCTCGCAAAACCGCATTTAAAATACAAAAAGATCGAGGCGCTGATAAACAGGCTTCCCGAGTTGTTTCAGCGTCTGAAAAGTATCGAGAAGAAAATTTGACGCCTCTTTATCAGCTTCTTTTTCGCTTGCAAAAAATAAAAATTTCAGTTACATTTAAAACTTATTCCAGACACGCATTGGAGACGTGTTTTTTCTGTTGTGAATAAGGTCAAAGCTTTTTATAATATATTGTAATTACCATACTTACGGAGATATTTTTGGAAAAACAGCGAACAATAAAATGGAAGACTGAATTTTCCGGCACAGGATTGCATACAGGAAATAAATCAACAATAACATTTAAACCTTCAGCGCCAAATTCAGGGATAAAATTCATAAGAACAGACCTTCCGGACCGGCCATCTGTACCTGCTCTGATAGACTATGTAACAGATATACAAAGGGGAACAACCCTGGAAAATGGTGAAGCTGTTGTACATACAGTTGAGCATGTTCTGGCCGCAATATCCGGCCTGAGAATAGATAATATCGATGTTGAGTTAACAACAAATGAACCACCTGTGGGAGATGGTAGCGCAATGCCTTTTGTTGAAGCGCTGTTAAATGCCGGTATTGAAGAACAGGATATGCAGAAGAATTACGTAATAGTCGATGAAACTATAAACTATAAAGATGTCAAAAGAGGAGTCGAGATAGTAGCCCTCCCTCTGGACGATTACCGAATTACCGTAATGATTGATTTTCAGAATCCAGCCCTCGGCAGTCAGCATTCGGGCCTGTTTTCAATGGAAAATGAATTTGTATCTGAGTTCGCGCCGGCAAGAACATTCTGTTTTCTGAAAGAAGTCAGGTCACTGAATTCATCCGGATTGATTAAAGGCGGCACCCTTGAAAGCGCGCTTGTTATAGTAGATGAAAATCTAAGTCCTTCTGAGATAAAGAATCTGCAGAAAGAACTCAGTATACCGGGTGATGTCACATTAGGTGATAACGGTATTTTAAACAATAAAGAGCTCAGGTTCAATAATGAACCCTGCCGCCACAAAGTTCTGGATGTGATAGGAGATCTCACGCTTGTTGGGGCACCTATAAAAGGCCAGATACTTGCTGCAAGGACAGGCCATGCATCGAATATAGAACTGGCAAAGAAACTCAGAAAATTATATAAGAAACAGCAGTTGACAAAGAAATATCAGGCTACTCCTTCTTCGGGGATTATTTTTGATATAAATGCTATCAAAAAGATCCTTCCTCACCGTTATCCTTTCCTCCTTGTAGATAAGATCACTGAGCTTGAAGTCAACAAAAGGATAAAGGGTATCAAGAACGTTACAGGTAACGAGGATTTTTTTATCGGCCATTTTCCTGGCGAACCAATAATGCCGGGTGTACTGATTATTGAAGCTATGGCACAGACTGGTGGTATTATGCTTCTGAATGAAGCTGAAAATCCTGAGAGTAAGCTGGTTCTATTTGCAAGTATTGACAACGCCAAGTTTAAAAAACCGGTGAAACCCGGTGACCAGCTGGTAATTGAAATGAAACTGCTTCAAAAGCGGAAGAACATTTTCAGGGTAGGCGGCGCAGTATATGTAGATGGTAATGTCGTCTGTGAAGCTGAAATGAAAGCCGTGATTGCGGATAGAAATTGATCCTGCCGGATCAAAACAGTAAAGAGATCCTATATGGAAATAAGCCCTCACGCGATTGTAAGTCCGGATGCTGAGATCGGAAAAGATATAAAGATCGGCCCTTTCAGTGTTATCGAGCCGGATGTAAAGATCGGAGACGGTACTATAATCGGCACTAATGTTCTTATTGCTTCCGGGAGCAGGATAGGAAATGATTGCAGATTGTTTCATGGTGCGGCTGTCGGAGCAATACCTCAGGACCTGAAATTTCACGGTGAATATACAACAGCTGAGATAGGAGACAGGACAACTTTGAGAGAATGCTGCACTGTTAACCGGGGTACAGAAGAATCCGGAAAAACTCAAGTTGGTTCTGATTGCCTTCTCATGGCCTACGTACATATTGCTCATGATTGTGTGATTGGGAATAATGTGATACTTGCAAATTCTGTTAATCTTGCCGGGCATATAACAATTGACGATTATGCTATTATTGGAGGATTGGTCCCTATACATCAGTTTGTAAGAATCGGCAAGCATGTTATGATTGGCGGCGGTTACAGGACTCACAAGGATGTACCGCCTTATGTTCTTGCCGCGGGTGAACCAATGAAATTCAACGGCTTGAATTCTGTCGGATTGAGAAGGAGAGGATTCTCGAAGGAGATCAGAACCAGAATCAAGTCGGTTTATAAAACTCTTTACCGGGAAAAAACCAGCTTCAGAGACGCCCTGGAAGAATTGAATTACAAAGATGAAACTGCTCCGGAGATCATTGAGATATACGATTTTTTTACCTCGGACAGCAAAAGAGGAATCATATAAAGTAATACATGAATAAATTTAAGCAAACAATTGATACTATTTCTCTTAAAAACATGACATTTTTTGGATACCATGGCCAGAAAAAGAACGAAAGAGAATTAGGACAGCAATATCAGGCGGACCTCGAGCTCTGGCTGGATACATCAAAAGCTGCTAAAAATGATGACTTAACCCTGACGGTAGATTATCAGAAAGCTTTTGAGATAGTAAACGAAATCATAACTGAACGGAGTTATAGGTTGATCGAGACTATTGCTGAACGTGTAGCAGAAAGAATACTCCTTTCTTTTGAGATTGCGGGTGTATCTGTCAGGCTCAGGAAGATCAAGCCGCCAATGAATGGAATTCTCGACCATGTGGAAATCAGTATTGAACGTGAAAAATAGAAAAAATACAGTATTCTTAAGTCTCGGCTCCAACAAAGGTGACAGATATTCAAACCTTTTAATATGTATTAAGAATATTTCCGAATTAGACGGTTTCTTAGTCAATGAATGCTCTTCTATATTCGAAACCGAACCTGTCGGTTATCTGAAACAGAATTATTTTTACAATATGGTTTTAAAAGGTGAATATGATTACGATCCCCATAACTTATTGCGGGATTTACAGAATATAGAGGATTCATTCGGAAGAACCAGAGAGATTCACTGGGGTCCGAGAGTGATTGATATTGATATTCTTTATTTTCAGGACATGGTTTTATACAGTCCAGATCTTATCCTCCCGCACGCCGAGATCGGGAACAGAAAATTTGTTCTGGAGCCGCTGAAAGAGATCGATTCTGAATTTTTGTGCCCTGTTAAGGGCATAACAGTAAATGATATCTACCGGAGATGTTCCGACAGGAGTT
>JANQEH010000005.1 GCA_028278455.1 bacterium | reverse complement strand
TTTCAGCCTCATTTCAAGATCACCTTCACCATCACCTTCCCTGTCCACTGAAACATCAGGTGTTATTCTTCCGGACAGCCTGTCCGTCAGTTTTTTCTTAATATTTATATAACCTCTATGCAGGAGAAAGTTACTCTCTTTTATGCCCGATTTTTTTCCTTCCCGATACGATATAAACCACTGACCGGAGATATCTGCATTGTTAATACTTATAGAAACATCTGAGATTTCAGGATCAATCTTCTTTTCTGTTTTTACAGATTTTTCAATATCGGGATGATTTTGTTGCGCATATAGACCATACTGATTCTGGGTGACGAAACACCACACCAATGCCATGATGAATAGATTTCTCTTCATTTCCTTCCCTTAATTAATTAAAGAATTTAGTTTTTTCCCTTGATTTTTCCGGAAGTATTCCGGTATTGCAGAACTATACGTAAAATTTTGCATATTGATCTATAAAATCTGCAGTTTAATAAAACTGCGATAAAACACTGATCAGTTCCGGGATCTCTTTTGGACTAACTGTCCTGAAATCGAGTACAACCCTGTCGTTCTCAATTCTTGCAAAGACCGGGGGATCACTCAGCCTGAGTTTCTTCCCAATCTCATCCGGAGACATGTTGCTGTTCCTCACTGTAACGGCTGTTGTAGGTATAAATTTAGCCGGTAATGAACCGCTGCCCATCTGTGATTCCGAATCTATAATACTGAATTCAAACTCCTTACCTGCAGCATCCCTGGCCTTTCTCACAAAGCTTTGAGCTCTTTTTCTGAGAGTCTCTTTAGTTAGTGAGAGGTACCTGAATATCGGCAGTTTTTCCATCAGTGTAGCTCTGTCGAGGTAGAGCTTCAGGGTAGCTTCTAATGCAGCGTAAGTAAGCTTATCATTCCTCATTGCTCTGCAAAGCGGATTCTTCTTTATTAGATCAATGTACTTTTTCTTACCAACAATTATACCTGATTGCGGACCTCCAAGCATCTTATCCCCACTAAATGTAATTACATCGGCGCCGGCTTTTATACTGTCCTGCACCAGGGGCTCATAAGGTAAACCGAACTGCGTCAAATCAATTAAGCATCCGCTCCCAATATCCTCGACTAATGGAATATCATGTTTTACGCATAGCGGTTTCAATTCCTCTATCGGGACTTCCCCTGTAAATCCTGTAATCCTGTAATTGCTGTGATGTACATGCTGGATCATTGAAGTTTCTTCAGTAACAGCGTCCTCATAATCGTAGAGATGCGTTCTGTTTGTAGTCCCAATCTCGATCATCATCGCCCCACTTCTCCTCATAACATCGGGAATTCTGAATGCACCTCCTATTTCTACTAATTGTCCACGGGAGATAATGACTTCCTTACCTTCAGCAAGAGTATTCAGTACGAGCAGCACTGCTCCGGCATTATTATTAACAACACAGGCAGCCTCCGCTCCGGTCAGATATATCAACAGATCTTCAACATGATTATATCTGTCTCCGCGTTTTCCAGTTGGGACGTCTATCGCAAGTGTACAATAATTTTTTATTGCATTTGCAATCTCCTCCTGGGCTTCATCGGCAAGCGGTGCACGCCCCAGCGCAGTGTGAAGGATAATACCTGCTGCATTAATTGCAGGCCTTACACTGGGCCTGTATTCAGCGCGTACCCTGATATCAACCAGAACCGCTAGCCTTTCCGGTGAAATATCAATATTATCGAGATTATCATCAATGGTATCCAGAATAGCTTCACGCACTTTCTGAAGCTCTGATTTAGTGATCTCTTTGACAAAATGAGAAGCGTATTCTGAAGTCAATTCTTTGATTTTCGGATAATTCAGAAGCTTTGTCGTGCTTATCAGACTGTTTAAAAGCTCTTTTTTCTTGCTGCCTTTTCCTGCCATGGGCCATCCCCAGATTACTGCCTAAGTATCTTAAATAAAATCAATAATATAAAAACTAATGCAAACATTTGCAATGGTAAAAGTAATATACAAAATTGTTTTGATCAGGGATAACCATACTAATACTATTCCAGGTTATGACGAGTTTATTACTCTGGTTTAAAATAAGACTGCTCATATCGCATTCAATAGAATTATATGCAATAACAAAAGAACATTTTAGATTTGATATCGTCTAAATATAAAGCAAAATAAAAATATATTTTATTGGATAGAAAATATATTTATATTACAATATTATGCAATTTAGCTGATATTTTTTATTTTATTCAGAATATAAACTATACTATTAATATGTTAGAAACAATGAACCGATATACACTTTGAGCTGCAGCTAGACACACAGAGATACTGTGTAACACCATTTGGGCGGCAGGTCAGAAGTACCCCGGTTCAGTCCGGTCATTATCACCATCCGATCTGTAAGCCAGTCTTCTCAACTGTCTCCCAGAAAATATATCATATTACTCAATTATAATCATTTAAATAATCAATTATTGGAGGATCTTTATTATGAAGAAGATCGACATTAAACTCAAGGATGTTAATGCAGTTTACGATGGACCTGAAGGAGTTCTCTGGGAGCTTATCATGGGTGAGCAGATCCATGTTGGCGGTTTTAAATCTTCAATGATCCTTGCAGAAAAAGCAGGAATCAAAGCTGGAATGAAGGGTGTTGATCTATGCAGCGCCCTTGGTGCAGGCTGCAGATTCCTTGTTCAGAATTTCTCTGTAGAAATGTGCGGAGTAGACGGTACAGATACAATGATCAACAAGGCATTAGAAAGAGCCGATGAAGCGGGTCTTGGTGATAAAATCGAATTTAAAAAAGGTGATGTAACTGATATCCCTTACGAGGATAATACTTTCGATTTTGTATGGGGTGAGGATGCATGGTGTTATGTTGATGACAAATCAAAACTTATTGAGGAAGCAGTTCGTGTAGTAAAACCAGGTGGTATTATAGCTTTTACAGACTGGATTGAAGGCCCGGCAGGCCTCAGCGATGATGAAGCTACAAGAATTAACACATTTATGAAATTCCCCTACATGGAATCTTTGGAAGGTTATAAAAAACTATTTAATAACAATGGACTTAATGTAATTGAAACAGAAGACCTGACGGAAGAATTTGCAGGCTATATCGATTTTTATATCAAAATGCTTACTGATCAGCTATCATTCGACGCCCTTAAAATTATTGGTAATAATATGCAAATGTTCCAGGCTATGGGCGGAGAAATGATGAATATGGCCGAGAGGGCCCATGAAGGGAAATTCGGCAGAGGCAGATTTATAGCTAAAAAATGACAGGAATAACATGAATATCTTTCAGGATTGGCGCTTTTATACAGCATTGAGTATAATATTCTGGGGTATCTGGGGATTCTTCTCTAAAATGACAGTTAATAAACTTGATTGGCAGACTGTGTTCTTATTTTTTGGTCTGAGCACCCTCATGGTTTCGAGTATAAACTCAGTATCAGCTTACTCAAATTTATTGAACAAGTCTGCATGGATAGGTTTGATTGCCGGACTGACAGGGGCACTGGGATTCAGATTCTTTTACCAGGCCCTGGAAAAAGGTCCGGCATCTGTGATTATTCCGGTAAGTGCGATGTATATCCTGGTTGCTGTAGTTTTAGCTGTAATATTTCTGCATGAACCGTTGAATTTAAGAAAGATTCTCGGAATTCTGGCTGCAATTGCAGCTATACTTTTGTTATCATAACAGGTTATCTATATGGAAAAATCTAATCAGGAAAAAATACTCTGGCAAAAACTATCGCATTCTGTCGTTCATATGGATGAGGCTTCAACAGTTTCGGTGGTAAAGGAGATACTGGGTAACGGCTTTTCTCCTAAAGATGCGATTCTGAATGGCCTGATAAACGGTATGAAGGAAGTTGGGGATAAGTTTGCCTGTAAACTCTATTATGTCCCGGAAGTATTAGTCTGCGCCGAGACTATGTATAAAGGTTTTGACATCCTGAAAGAGTATGTATCTGAAGAAGAACTTAGTATAGGCAGAAAAATAGTGATCGGAGTGGTTGAGGGCGATCTTCATGATATCGGCAAAAATATTGTCGCCTTAATGATGAGAACAGCAGGCTTCAACGTGATCGATCTTGGCAGAAATGTAAGAGAAAGCGAGTTCATCACAAAGACTTTAGAAATCAAACCTGATATTGTCGCCCTTTCCACTTTGATGACAACAACTCTCGATAAAATGCAGACTATTGTTTCTTCTATACGAAATGAATTCGGTGAAAGCTGCCCCGGAATAATGATCGGAGGGGCTCCTGTGACACAGAATTTTGCTGATCAGATAAATGCTGACCTCTACAGCTTGAATGCTCAAACCGCAGTGACTGATGCTAAATCACTCTTAGGAATCGAATGTTAGACCTGCGAAAAAACAGATTTACAAAGTATCTTCTTGGCAGGAAAAAATCAGACATGCCTTTTATGCCTATTGTTACAGGTGACCATGCATCTTTTATCTCAGGCGTAAAACGTAAAGATATGATCGCTTCAGGTAAAGTAATGTCTGATTCTCTAATTACAGCTCAGGAAGAATATGGATTAGATGCAGTTTTCGTTTTCTCAGATGTTTATGTAGAAGCAGAAGCTATGGGTGTTAAATTGCACTATGCGGATGACGAATTTCCAAAAGTCATCGACCTTCCGAATCCATCAGAAATCAGGCCTGCAGATCCATTACAAGACGGCAGATTACCAGAGATGATTGAGGCAGGGAGTCTATGCTTGCAGAAATTTGGTAACAGATCAGAAGTTTTCGTAGTCTTAAAGGATCCTTTCTCTTTGTCTGTTCTATTGAACGATCCCGAAGTTTTCTTCAAAAATTGCCTCAAAGATCCTGAAGCGAATAAGAATCTCCTGAAAATCTCAGAAGATAACCAGCTGTTATATCTCCAGGAAATCTTGCAAACAGGAGCATTACCCCTGATCGGTGCGCCATATACTTCCGGAAGCCTGATAAGTCCTGCGCTTTTCAGAGAATTTGTTTCCCCGTATCTGAAAAGTATGATTAAACTTATAAAGGAAAACGGGAATCCTGTTATTATGCATATCTGCGGTGATACAGAAGTTATTATAAATGAAATCATTCAACTGGAGCCTGATGTTTTAAGTATTGATGAATTAGATATTGGCCGTCATTCAAAATTATTGTCAGGCAAGACAATGTTGATGGGCAATCTTTCAACAACCTTGCTATTAAAAGAAACCGAAAAGCAAGTAAGGAAGGCAACTTTAAAACTTTTTGAATCTATGAACTCACCGTGTATTCCATCAACATCATGTGACGTCCCAAGAGAGACACCTAAAAATAATATTCACGCAATGCTAAATGTAATTAATAATTTCCGGACAAGTATTTCAAGAATTGATCAAGGTTAACAATATGAGTAAATTGATCGATTTTCTGTCAAAGCTGAATAAAAATAGACGAAATGAGCTTAGGGCTCTGAAAAATACCGGTAGAATTATAACCGGCTATTTTTGCCATTATGTTCCTGTAGAAATTATCGAGGCTTGCGGTTGTATTCCGGTAAGAATCAAGGACAATCTAAACGATAAATATGAAACTGCAGGTAGAAAACACATACAACGTGACAGCTGCTCATTCTGCAAGGCTGCATTAGGCAGCCTTGTTGATAATTCTGAATTCACAAATCTTGTATACGGGACTACCTGCGACCAGCTAAGAAGGCTAAATGAGCACATTTCAGAAAAAACTGATATCGATTCATTTCTTTTCCATGCTCCAAGAACACATGATAAGAATTCAACCTTAAATTTATACAGAGATGAAATTTTCCTGTTAATTGAAAAACTTACTGCTCGTTCTAAAACTGAATACAGGAATGAACAATTACTTGAAAGAGTTGAAGAATGGAATAAACTCAGATCATTTGTAAACGAAATACAAAGACAGCGCATAGATCAACCTCCTGTTGTTACAGGTAGAGAATTTTTCTATTTGTTATCAACGGCGTATTTCCTTGGACCTGAATCATTTTTGAAAGTCTCAGATGAAATAATGGAATTTATAAAGACAAAAGAGACTTCCAGGGAACCATTGAGAATTTTTCTTGCAGGCAGTATTATCTGTACTGCAGACGATCATCTGCTTAATATAATCGAAGAACAATCCAGGGCAGTTATTGTTGGCGATAATACCTGCACAGGTTCGGGATGGATGAATAATCCTTTACAATACAAACAAAATATTTTTGAAAATCTGTTAAAAAACCAGTTTGATAATGCCCAATGCCCTAACAAAATGCCCAATGACTCTCTTTATGAATTTACAGATAAACAGATAGAAAAAACCAAACCCGATGGTATTATTTATCGATCACTGAAATTCTGCCATCCATGGAATTTTGAAGCAAAAGCTTTCAAGAATCGGTATAATATCCCTTTTCTGCATATCGATACAGATTATTCTAAGGCAAATATCGGTCAGATTAAAACAAGAGTTCATGCATTTTACGAAATGATAATAGCAAGGAAAAGTGAAGACCGAATTAAATGACATCGTTTACAAAGATCCTTTTCCTGCAAGGATTGGGTGTACCGAGTGGCATAATTTGTTCGGCAATATCCCCGATGAGTTTATAGACCATTACAGGTACTACAGGCATTGTGGGAAAAATGAATGGAATACATATTTGTACCCACCTACCACCTTTCTTATATACGGTTCCAGATATCTTAGAAAATTGAAATTCGATAATTCTCTTGCCTCTTTACGACTCTGGGGTTTTATGATGAATGAGAGTGAAAGGCTGTTCAGAGCTAAACAGTCTGGGATGAAGATTATTGCTAATATGGGTGACCTTGGTGCTATTCCACCTCTAATATTCTCCTTCAAAGATACGATACCATTTTATCCGGACTGTTACTGGTGGACACCATTTTTAAATGAAAGCACTGTACTTTTCGAGGAAGCTGAAAGGCTGGGAATTGGTGAAGATTGCTGTTTCGTCAGGGCGGCTCTTGGAGCCTATTCCAAATTGGCGTATTTTCCCGAACCTGACCTTGGGATCGTGGCAACGGGTGCCTCATGCAACGACATGAACTCCGTAATGCAGTCAATCAACCGACTGGATTTCAATATGCACTGGTTCGAAATACCGCACAGAAGAGATCCGGGAATTTATGATTCTGATTTAAAAAATAATGAACGTGACCTGCATAGAATGGACTACCAGCCCCACTTAAAAACTTTTGTTATTGAAGAAATGCACAACCTGATTTCCCGTCTCGAAGAAGTAACAGGTCAAAAATATGAACCGGATGCTTTAGTAGGTACTATCAAAAAGATCAACAAGCTTCGTGGACTTGTTTATGAAATAAGGGATATTGCTTTCTCAGCTGTTTTATGTCCAATTCCTGCTTTGGAACTAATGAATTTGGAATTTATAACTTTAAGCGCATATTCGGATTTAGATGAGGCAATTGATATTGCACAGCATTTAAAAGATACTGTCAGAGAGAGAGTAAAAAATGGAAAGGGTATTTCAGATAATGACGCTGCCAGAGTTATATGGATTACCCCACCGGCTGATCCGATTTTGCTGAATTATCTTGAAGACCTTGGCGGAAGACTGGTAGGAACTGAATTTGTTATAAACCAGTCCTTAAGGCTGCTTGATAGTAATCCCGATCCGCTGGTTTCTCTGTCAGATGGTTTACTTAACGCATCATTAATAGGTACAACAAGAAGCCGGACAAAACTGATTCTTAGACAGATTGAAAAATATGATGCTGAAGGTATAATAATATCTAATATTTTTGCAAGTTCTCATTGTTCATTTGAAACAACTCTTATAAAAGAATTCATTCGAGAGAATTATAATATTCCTATACTGAGTTTTGACGTAGTTGCGCCGGGCAAGAAAATTCAGCAAAGTCAAATTCTTAACCGTATGACGGCTTTTATTGAAACAATAAAGGAGAAAAAAAGGTCGTGAATGGCAGATTAACCCCAAGAGAAAGATTTGGGCTGCTGCTTATAGATGAAGAACCGGATAGAGTTGTAACATACCCTCTTATTACTTCTCATGCTGCGAAAGTCTTAGGATGTACAGTACGAGACTACTGCACGAGCGGTAATAAAATGGCTAAGGCGCAGATTGCTGCATGGAAGAAATACGGTCATGACGCCTTATCAATTTTTACCGGAGTAGGTTTAATAGCAGAAGCTTTCGGTTCGGAACTTCATTTTGCAGATTACGATATTCCCATTCTGCTTAATCCTTGTATACGGAATATTGAAGAGATTGGAGACCTCAAGAAACCTGATCCTTACAATGACTGCCGCCTGCCTGTATACCTGGAATCAATAGATATATGTTTTGAGACACTCGGTGATATTCTTCCGGTTATAGTCTTTATCCCATCTCCTTTCACAACAGCCGGGCATTTAAGGGGGATCTCAGAGTTTCTTATGGACTCAATACGTCACCCGGAGGAGGCACATATGATTTTGAAAATCTGCACCGAAGCATGCATTGATTTAATCGATGCATGCATGAAGCTGGGAGCACACCCGATGCTTGTGGATCCCCTTGCCTCATCCAGTGTTATCAGCCCAATGACGTTCAATAAATTCGCTAAACCTTACCTCAGACAATTGACTGACTATATGCATAGGTTTGACCTGGATACGATGCTCCATATTTGCGGAGAGACCGAAGAAATTATTGATGATATCCCGTGTACCGGTACAGAGTTGTTTAGTTTTGATAAAAACGATCCCGGGCAAACAAAATCTGAATTAGGAAACAACACCAGATTAATTGGTAATATAAGCCCGGAAGAGATTCTGATGTCGGATCCTGCAACAATATCAAATAAAGTACGTTCGCTAGTGACGCAAATGAAAGATACTCCGAAGGGATTTATAATTTCAACTGGCTGTGTGGTACCGATAAATACACCTGAGGAGAATATCTCAGCATTTATAGATGCCTCACATATGCACGGCAAGTACCGGTATTAAAACCACGATAGGATATTATTATGATCAAAGCAGGCATAGACATAGGCTCCAGAACAACAAAAATTATCCTTTTGAAGGACAACAAGACAATTTATAGAAGAATATCTGCTACAGGGTGGAAACCTGGTGAAACTGCAGAGAAGATCTATAATGATTCTTTTATAGAAACAGGTATAAAAAAATCTGAAATAGCAAAAATAACATTGACAGGTTATGGAAGGGTGATGATTAATTTTGCAGATGAAGTCCTAACTGAGATCACCTGCCATGCCCGGGGAGCCTTTTTTGAAGATAGTAGAATAAGGACTGTTATTGATATTGGAGGACAGGATAGCAAAGTGATCAGAATTGATCCCGGTGGTTTTGTAGAGGATTTTGCTATGAATGACAGGTGTGCTGCCGGTACTGGAAAATTCCTGGAGTTTCTTGCCCATACGTTAAACATAAATGTTTCAGAATTCGGTTCGTTATCTCTGGAATCAGTTTCCCCCGAGGTAATAAGCAGTATGTGCACAGTATTTGCTGAATCAGAGATCGTAAGTCTACTTGCTGAGGGTGCAGAGACATCCGATCTCGTTGCCGGTATACATTCAGCCATCTCGAAAAGAATATCAGGTTTGGTCGATAGTGTGGGATTTGAGGATAAGGTGGCATTAACAGGGGGAGTAGCTTTGAATCCCGGGATAAGAAATAATCTGGAAGAGCTTCTGAATACAAAGATAATAATACCGGAAAATCCGGAATTTATTGGAGCACTCGGTGCGGCCTTGAGTTGAGCCGGAACCATAAATAAACTAAAAATTCAACGACATGATGCATAATCTTTAATTTTGCACCGGTAAATTATTCATAGTCATGACATATGTCAAATTGCATAAATATGATCAATTAATAACTGAAAAAAAGAAAATTTTAATAATTTATTAAAACATTTTATTTAATATTTCGTCTAATCTATAATTACCGTCTTATTTGGGAATAATTTGACATTAAAAATGTATTATCATTATTATACCAGTAAATATCCATTTAATTTAGGTAGTCTTTATATGATATTCCAGAAATACACCTGAGTCATCGCCCTTATACAGAGACTCTGTATAAGCGGTTTGAGGGGATGCAGATATTTCTCCGGAAGAACCTGATCGGCATGAGTTTTTAGAATATCGCTTTCAATCTTCCCATTTCATTATCAAAATCCCCAACCAAACAAATATTTCTAAATTCAACATAATTCTTCATTTAACCGGACAGGAGGATTCATGGTTAAAAGGATACGTGTATTTTATTTGGTGCTCAGTTGCTTATTTGCAATTGGAGTTTTCCAGCTGAACTGCTCAAGTGAACCTGTTGAGGTGCCTGTATTAAAAGTCGGTCATGTCGGCCACGACCATCACACAGCATTGTACGTCGCAGCCTTGAATGGAGATAAGTTCAGAAATGAATTCGGTCTTTATCTTAAGGAAGTTAGGGAAAAAGAGCTTTACGAAATGTGGGATGGTGATAAGATCATCTGCGAACTTGAGCTTTATAAAGCAGGTGGTGGATCTAAGATGCCTACGGATATGGCGCAGGGTGTTTTTGATGTGGGTTTCGGAGGACTTGCAGCTGTAGCGTTCTTCACGGATAAAGGAACTCCGATGAAGATCATCTCTCCCCTTCACAGCAAGGGCGATATGCTGGTAGTCAATAATGAGATTAGTGCTGGTGACTGGAATGAATTCGTCACATTTCTGAAAAACCGGAATGAACCCCTGAAAGTTGGTTTCAAAGCCCCAAAAGCAATTGCATTGATCATTTTTGAGACAGCTTTGAAACATGAGGGAATATCTTTCACCTATGATGCAGGTGACAGAAACGCTAAAGTTCAACTGGTAAATATGAAAGGCGCAAAAAATCTCAATCCCGGGCTTTCAAACAGTATTATTGATGCTTATGTATGCAACAATCCATTCTGTGCTGTAGCTGAAGACAAAGGCATTGGAAAAAGTATTGCTGATCTTAATGATCTGCCTCCAGGATTATGGAAGGACCATCCATGCTGCGTTATCGGTGCAATGGAAGATGTGATCGTATCGAAGAGGAAAGAGCTGGTAAAATTTCTCGAGTTAATGACTATCGCTACCGATTACATGAACTCAGATCCGAGGATTGCTGTGGAATCTGCCTCGAAATGGATCGGAACTTCAATAGCCGTTGAGGAAATTTCAATCCCTACTTCAAGCTATCTGACTGAACCGAATGAAGTTTGGCTGAACGGATCTTATGTCTGGGCGAAAGCAATGGATGATCTTGGACATATCCAGGGAAGCCTGCATGACAAAACCAAAGAAGAGACTTTAGAAACAATGCTTGACCTGTCTCTGATCAATGAGGCTCGTAAAAACGTTGAGAACAGAAAAAACAGAGATTGATGATATTCACAAAACGGACAGCACTTGGTTTAATCCTGCCTTTGACATTCCTCATTTTCTGGGAATTCTGGGCGATCAGAGCAGATAATCCTGCTATTGTACCCAGAGTAGGATCAGTGATAATGATACTTATAAAACCATTTGACACACTGATCGGCACAGGTTCGCTGGCCTGGAATACGGCTGTCTCGTTATTCCGCGTATTGAGCGGTTTTATGATCGCTGTCATTGTATGTGTCCCGCTTGGACTCCTTATGGGATCTAAAAAGACAATTCATCATATCGTCAATCCATTCGTGGAGCTGTTCAGGCCATTGTGTCCCATAGCGTGGATACCTTTTGCAATGGCTGTCTTTAAAACTACAACAGTGCCGCAGGCTTTCGGTGTTCGCTACAGTGACACGATGCTGGACAGCGTGCAGATCGGAATGCTTTTCATTATTTTCTACGGCGGATTCTTTCCGATCCTGTTAAATACAATTCATGGGGTGTCAGGAGTGCGTGAGATTTGGAAGGAAGCAGCAAGAACCCTTGGAGCCTCCCCTTCGATCATTTTCAGAAGGATAGTCTTTCCGGCTTCTCTTCCGGCAATATTAACAGGGATAAGAGTTGGTCTTGGAATTTGCTGGATGGTGATAATAGCAGCAGAGATGCTTCCCGGATCCGATTCGGGGATTGGATACCTGATCATATATGCATATGAACTGGCGGAAATGGATATCCTCGTCGCTTCCATGGTTGTGATCGGTCTAGTCGGCCTTCTGCTGAATAGCACTCTTCAAAAGCTGTCTTTCAGACTTTCGAAGTGGGAGGCGCTTGAAAGATGAAAAGGAATGAACTGATTCTGAAGAACATCAGCAAGAAGTTTATAGCGGATGACAATATGGTGGTTACTGCATTGAAGGATCTTGAATTGTCTATTGCAGATGGTGAATTCGTTTGCATTCTTGGAAAAACAGGATGCGGCAAAACCACTCTGCTAAGAATCATTGCAGGTCTCGAGAACGAATATGGAGGATCTATTTCTCTGGATGGCAGAACAATAGATGATATCTACAGATCATGTTCCCTTGTGTTTCAGCAATATTCACTTTTCCCATGGATGAATGTGCTCCAAAATATTGGTTTTCCACTTGAATCAAAAAATATCGCTGTAAAAGAGAGGGAAAGAATCTCTAGAGAATTCCTGAAACTGGTTGGATTATCTGAATTTGAGAAATCCCAGCCTTATGAGCTGTCAGGGGGAATGCAGCAGAGAGTATCTCTCGCGAGGGCGTTTGCTTACGATCCTGAAATACTTCTGATGGATGAACCGTTCGGTGCATTAGATGAAGAAACCAGGAAGAAGCTGCAGGATCTTCTACTTGAGATCTGGAGCACAAGAAAAAAGACTGTTATTTTTGTAACTCATAATATCGATGAAGCAATTTTACTGGCCGACCGGATATTGGTAATGTCTGCATCTCCCGGAAGGATTATTGAGGAGATAAAGATAGATTTCCCCAGGCCAAGGAGAAGGCTTGATGATAATTTTTCCAATACACATCTAAAATTAAGGAACATATTAGAACTATCATAAAATCATATTAACATTTTCAAGTAATTGATGAGGTGTAAGAATGAAGAAAAAACTGAGTATTATTATCGCAATTGCATTGTCACTTTCCTTTAGTATGTCTGCCAACGCACAGATCCTCTGGAGAAGCGCCAAAACAATGACCAAAGGGAGTTTTATTACTATGAGTCACATGTATTACATGGATTATACCAAAAAATACTCAAATGATGACTGGGGAGATAATCCAAACGACCAGTCAAATTTCGGTTTCAATTTCATGCTCGGTTATGCTGTGACGGATAGATGGGAAGTGATGCTGCATGCCCCCCTGGCATTTAAATCATTCTCCAGCTCAACTATGGACGAAGACTGTAATTCTTTCAGTGATATATATTTTAAAACAAGGTTTAGTCTTGTACCGTGGACAAAGGATAAAAATGGATTCGCACTGATAGGTACGCTCAGGTTACCAACAGGCTCAGATGAAGAAGCTAATGCATTCCTTAATCAGGGTGATTCAACGACAGATATTGCCCTCGGAGGAATATTCTCATCAAAATGGATAAACAAATTCAGGAATCATATTAAGTTCAACTACTGGCTTAACGGAGAAACAGACAGTAACGTAAATGTCGGCAATGAGTTGAAGTTCATTCTGAAGCTTGATAATAACCTTCATCCAAAGTTCATGCCGTTTATAACATATATTTATTATAAAAAATTCGAGAACATGGATTCTAACGATAATGAAATAGCAGGTTCAGATAAGTCCAGAAATTACTTTGTGTTCGGCGGAGTAATTAAACCAAAAAAGGGCTTTTTCGTACGTCCGAGATTTTCATTTCATTTCGGAGGAGAGAACGGTGTCATTTTTGATATAAAACCAATTCTCGATATCTGGTATGTCTTCTAATATGATTTATTAACATGAAAAAAGCCCCGGTCATCCGATCGGGGCTTTTTTATTTTTTCTTACTCATAGACATTACTCATTGTTTTTTTGTCTGCGTTTCTCCTCGATCCGGACACCGCATCTCATTCCTCTGCCCTGCCCACCTCCATCAACTCTGAATCCGCCTCCTCCTGCCCCCATACCTCTTTTCCTGCCCATACCCCCACCTTTGTTGCCTCTACCGGCATCTACATCGATCCTGTGGAAATTCATACTTTTACAGTTGGGACATCCCGATGGCGGTCCTCCTCCAAAGTCCAAATCCCATGAATGATCGCAGCTATAGCATTTGAATACACGCTTTTCAGCCATGGTTATTTCACCTCCTTCGATCTTTAATACTTTACCATTTACAAGTGCATCCGCAATCTTGAAATGCGCCGCATCTAATATCCTCCCGAACGTCTGTCGTGATATGTTCATTCTTTCCGCAGCATTCTCCTGGTAAAATCCCTCAAGATCAGCAAGCCTTACAGCTTCATACTCATCAATCGTCAGGTTCACCTTATCGAGACCGGCAATCCTGACTCCTGCCGGCTTAAAAACGCCGTATCCGGGTTTATCAAGGACTTTTCTGGTGTTCTTTGGCCTGGCCATTCTTTTCTCTTTTGTTTTTACCTACAATATAAGCATATGCTCATAATAAATCAAGTTTATTCTTTAATTTTTATCGAATTCCAATTTTCAAGAAGATACCGGGGTATTTAAATAAGACAACTTTGTCTTATTTAAATACGACTGCGCAAATCCCCTATTTAGCGTTATTAATTAGATATAGTATTTCTATACCGACTATTTATGCTTATATAAGACAAGAATATCTTATTTCTGCTGAGAATATGCTACTATCAAAAAGCTGTATATACGGAATCAGAGCTGCTGTTTATCTTGCCCTTAACAGGAACGGCAAATACGTTCCTGTGCGCGAAATATCCGAAAACCTTGATATTTCATTCCATTTTCTCACTAAAATTTGCAGGAAGCTTTCTTCCGGGGGTATTATCAAATCTATTAAAGGTGCTCAAGGAGGTTTAAAATTTGAACGTGATCCTGAAAACATATCAATAATGGAAATTGTAATTGCTATCGACGGGAACAATAGATTCAGTGAATGCCTACTGGGATTGCCCGATTGCGGCATACTGAAACCCTGCCCTCTTCATGATGACTGGTTCGATGCTATAGAGTCAATAAAAGAAAAATTTAATGATATCACGGTTAATAGAATTGCTGAAGAAGTAAGAACTGGTAATGTCAGGATCACAGAAATTAATAATCCTGACTTTTGAAACGAATTCAGCCGTATTCTCATTATAAATCTAAAAAATGAGGAGAGTTATGAGATACCTAATATTCATTGTAATTCTGGGTACCGCATTTCTTGGGATGATCTCTCTGCCGGCAGACGATACTGTCCAATCAGGCGGTCAGTGTATGGTCTGCCATAAAGAGCAATCTCCTGGGTTGTACAATCAATGGTATGAGTCCCAGCACGCTGTTCACAATGTTACTTGTATTGACTGTCATGAAGCTGAGAGCGGAGACTCCGATGCCTATGACCATTATGATGCAAAGATTGCTACACTTGTTACACCTAAAGACTGCGGGAAATGCCATGAGAAGGAAACCTCCGAGGTTAGCAATTCATACCATGCGCACGCCGGTGAGATACTCGACTCGAACGATGCATATCTTGCCCATGTCGCCGGAGGACAGCCGGTAGCGATAGTAGGCTGTGAGAGCTGTCATGGAGCAAAAGTCAAAATCGATCCATCATCACCCAACAGGCTTTCACCGGAAACCTGGCCGAATTCCGGTATCGGCAGGATCAATCCGGACGGCTCAAAAGGATCATGCAATGCATGTCATACAAGGCATGTCTTTTCTGTTTCACAAGCTCGTCAACCGGAATCCTGTTCAAAGTGTCATCTGGGACCTGATCATCCTCAGAAAGAGATTTACGAAGAATCTAAACACGGAAATGCTTATTATACGAACAAAGACAGAATGAACTTGAATTCAGACCGCTGGGTTGTGGGTATTGACTATTACGCAGCGCCTACTTGCGCAACCTGCCATATGTCTGCATCAGACAAACAGGGTATAACTCATGATGTTGGCGACAGGATCGCATGGACACTCCGCCCTATTGTATCGGTAAAGAAAGACAACTGGGAAACCAAACGCCAAAACCTGATAGACGTTTGTACATCCTGCCATGGAACTACCTTTGCCCAGGGACACTTCTATCAATTTGATGCGACGGTAGAACTCTACAACGAAAAATTCGCAAAACCATCAAAAGATATCATGGATCTTGTCAGAAGTAAAGGACTTCTCGAAAATCCCGCAAGTTTCTCGAATAAGATCGAATGGACCTTCTGGGAAATATGGCATCATGAAGGTAGAAGAGCCAGGCATGGAGCATCTATGATGGGTCCTGATTACTCGTGGTGGCACGGTATTTATGATGTAGCTCAACATTTCTACTTTAAACTTCTCCCGGAAGCAAGGGCATACAATGATCCGGATGTAAATCAGTACATTGATGACCTGCTCAAGCAGCCGATGCATGAATGGATGGGCAGACTTACACCTGAGCTGAAAGAGGAGATCAGAACCGGTAAACTGCAGGATATATATAAAAGTCTATTTAAAAAGAAATGATCCGGATAAAAATATGTTCAATAAATATTCCCGTTTCATAAGGGCTGTCTCGCTCAATATATGGGGAAAGGCCGGTGTTATTCTAACATCATCTTCTTTCCTGTGTTTCCTGTTCTTTGAATTTTTCCGGATGACTGGGATCCTGACGAACGCATACATAGGACTAATAACTTACCTGGTCTTCCCATTTTTATTCATCCTCGGATTATTATTTATTCCTCTCGGGTGGAAAATCTACAAAAGATCAAAGAACAAATCCACAGTAGAACTGTTGTCGGACACATTTGAAGACAGGGATATTGAAGGAAAATTCATCGGTTCAACTGTTTTCAATACGATCACCGCCCTGACATTGGTAAATGTTCTTTTTCTTGTATTTCTTAGCACGCGTATGCTTGGCTTCATGGATTCATCGGTATTCTGCGGCACTGCCTGTCACACTGTAATGAATCCGGAATGGACAGTCTACCAGGTCTCTCCACATGCACGGGTGGCATGTGTAGACTGCCATGTAGGTGAAGGTGTTGATGCCCTGGTGAACGCAAAGTTGAACGGAGTAAGACAGATATTCCTTGCTTCATTCAATGCCCACAACAGGCCGATCCCCACCCCGGTTCACCAATTGAGGCCAGCGCGTGAAACCTGCGAAAAATGTCACTGGCCGGATAAATTCTATGGCAGCAAAATCGTAAATATAACCAGATATATGAAGGACCGTGAATCGACTCCCCGCCATACAACATTGAGTCTGAAAATTGACAGCGGTAAAGGATCCGGAATCCATTGGCATATTTCAAAAGAAAATGAGGTAAGATATAAGACTCTAGATGATAAGCGGGAAAAGATCATATCTGTTGAAGTAAAGCAGCCGAATGGCAGCTTTAAGAAATTCCTGAACAGGAGTTACAGCGGGCTTTTCGATGAAAAAGATCATCAGGAAGTGAGAACCCTTGATTGTGTTGACTGTCATAATAGGGCTACCCATATTTATAAGACTCCTGAAAGAGTTGTGGATGAATTGATAGACGCAGGAAAAATTGACAGATCGCTACCGTATATAAAAAGAGAATCTCTTAAAGCCATTTCGATATTTCAGTCAGAAGAGGCTGCAATGAGAGGAATAGAAAACCATTTAAGAAGATTTTATTCGGATAATCATCAGGAAGTGTATCCGGGAGGTATCAGGAAGATCAGAGAAGCTGCTGAAGCATTGAAGGGTGAATACAGGATAAATATTCACTATGATATGAATGTAAGATGGAATACTTACAAAAGCTTTCTCGGTCATGATAACGGCAGCGGCTGTTTCAGATGCCATAACCAGAATTTTAAGGACAATAAAGGGAATTCTATTTCCTCTGACTGTACGCTTTGTCATTCCATACTGTCGTATGATGAGCAAGTTCCATTTAAATATTTCCAAAAGGTTGAAGAGAGTGAGAGAAATTCAGAAATTCACAGGTATTTGAGAGAAGAATTTTTTGAATATATAAAAAAATAGAAAAAAGACCATTCTATTTTTAGAGCCTCTGTATCTGCAGGGGCTTTTTTATTATAATATTGATTTTGAATATATTTAGAATTATTATATTTTTTCTTAGCAACTAATTATAAAGGGAAATATTATGAAAATCAGAACTCTATTAATAATTTTAACCGTTTTTGCGTTCACATCTCAGGTATTTGCTTTTCAGAGGGAGACCACTCCGGTTGCTTTCGAAAAAATAACTGATAACCCTTTCATGCTGAAAGGCGGCAGAGGCGCTAACGGTGGTGTATTTATCGGCGATAACGGTGTTCTCGTTATCGATGCAAAACAGACTGAAGAATCTGCTAACGAGGTGTTCCAGGGAATTAAGAAACTAACAGACAAACCGATTAAGTATCTCGTAAATACACACAGCGATGGTGACCACATATCAGGTAACAGGTTTTTCTCTGAGGATGTTACGATTATAGCACACGAGAATTGCAGGGATGAGTTTTTTATCTCAAGGGGAGAAAGACCATCACCGTGGCATGATCCGGAACTCGCACCCTATATCCCCTCAGTTACATTCAGGGACCAGATGGATATTTATCTCGGTTCGAAAAAAGTTGAGTTAAGGTATTTCGGGATCGGTCATACAAAGGGAGATATTGTAGTCTATTTCCCCGAAGAAAAAACTGCTTTCCTTGGTGATCAAATTTTTGTTGGCAGGCCACAGCTTATTCATTCATATAAGGGAGGAACCTCATTCGGTCATGTAAATGTTCTTTCAAAGATCCTATACACTCTGGATGCTGAAAAATTCTGCAGCGGTCATGCTGAAATAATTGACCGTCAGACTATCAGGGACCATATTGCAGGTATGAAAAACAGGCAGGCTAAGATCAAGGCAATGAAGACACTGGGACATACACTCGAAGAGATACTTACACACTTCAAGGAGAACGAAAGCAGGCTTGTCACATCGATATTCAATGAACATAAGCATTAATTCTTCTCCGGAAAAATAATATGAAACACCTGAAAATATTGATTTATTTCATCATCATTCTACCCGGTTCACTTACTGCCCGGGAAAATGATTATATACCTGTCAGGTTCGAGAAAATATCCGAGAGTCTCTATGTAATATTCGGAGGCCATGGAGCCAATTCAGGGCTATTTATTGGTGAAAATGGTCTTATAGTGATCGATCCTAAAATGAATCAGCGTGCTATTAACGAATTCTTTGAAAAGACTGCATTAATTACGAAGATACCATTCAGGTATATTATAAACACTCACAGTGATCCTGACCACATTTTAGGAAACAGGTTTTTTCCTCCGGAATATGTGACCTATATTGCACATGAGAATTGCCGAAGGGAATTCACCGAGCCAAACTGGGACGGTTCACAATCGGAATGGAAATCACCGGAATACGCGCCATATTTCCCGACTGTTACTTTTAGAGATAAATTGGATATATACTCTGGTGGAAAAAAAATAGAGCTCAGGTATTTTGGGATTGGTCACACATCCGGTGATGCGGTAATATACTTTCCTGATGAAAAAACGGCTTTTCTTGGCGATCAACTGGTGCTGGGGCACAAACCCGGTGCACATCCCTACAAAGGAGGTAACACCTTCGAAAATGTGAGAACACTTGAAAGAATGCTTTCTGCTCTCGATGCAGAAAAATTCGTTAATGGTCATGTCAGCGAGGTATTGGACAGGGATACCGTCAGGGATTATATAGCCGATATGAGAAGAATCCAAAGTAATATCAGGGCGAAAATTACCATGGGATATACTTTGATAGAAATAAGAAATGATTACAGCGATAGAATGAAAATGTTCGTTGATAATGTTTACAGGGAAATAACAGAGAAGAGAGATCACAATTAATACTATTCCTGAAAATCTGAAGATGAACTTATCGAGGAACTAATATATGATACATGAAGTACTCCCGGCGGTTTTCAAAATAGATGTACCAATACCGAGAAATCCGCTTAAGGCAACGAATTCGTACGTGATTAAAGGTGATGATAGAGACCTTGTAATTGATACCGGGATGAATATTGAAGAAAGCCATAATGTTCTTACTGATGCTTTTCAAGAGCTAAATATCGATATGGATAAGACCGATTTTTTTATTACACATCTCCATGCTGACCACCTCGGTCTAATAAGCGCTCTTGCCGGAAAAAATTCAACTGTCTATTTCAACAAACCCGATGCTGAATTGATCATTATCGGCGGTAGATGGGAAGTCTCTGTAGAACTTTTTCTGCAAAACGGTTTTCCGGTCGAGAATCTCCGGAAGGCATTTAAAGACCACCCAGGATACAGGTATGCTTCAAAAGGCAATGTAGATTTCAAAATAATAAAAGAGAATGACAAGATTAGAATTGGAGATTATGATCTTATAGTAATTGAAACTCCCGGTCATACAGCCGGACACACATGCCTGTATGAGCCCGACAAGAAATTCCTTTTTTCCGGCGATCACGTACTGCAGAGTATTACACCCAATATTGCCCAGTGGTTCTATGATGAAAATCCTTTGAAACTTTATCTCGAGAGCCTTGATAAGATCGCAAAATACAATGTAAAACTCGTACTGCCCGGTCATCGAAAACCATTTACGAAATTTAAAAAAAGAGTGGCGGAGATTATTGAGCACCATAGAGTTCGATCAGATGAAATACTGAAGATACTTGAAAAAGGGGGGAAACAGAACGGTTTTGAAATCGCCTCGCACATGACCTGGGATCTAACATTTAAAGACTGGGGAAAATTTCCGATAATCCAGAAGATGTTCGCAACCGGTGAAGCCCTTGCGCACCTCACTTACCTGAGATCTAAAGGATTTGTCACGAGGAAACTCTCGGGTGACAGATTCTTCTATTCGCGAAAAGATCTTTGATATCCGCTCCCTATATAAGACTAAATAGTTATTTTAATTGAAATAAACCATCAATAACATTTGATTTTAGTGATTGAATTTCCTAAAATATCAATATAACATTTACAGCAGTCGATTATTGTGAAATCATAGCAAAGTAGCATTATGCTGAACAAGATCTCAAAGATCATACTGGCAGCAGCTTTTATTGTATTAATTGTTGTCGGCGTGCTTGCAGGCGACCTTATCTTCAATCAGTTTCAGAGCGGTACTCTCTGACTTGAATGTATAGGGGTCGGATGAACCTCAAGTTTAGCCCACTACATAAATGGCGGCGGATCTCTCAGGTCGGTTTTGGTTTTTTATTCATTAACAGCTATATTCCCGTTCTCTGGGAGAAAGTCTTGTACAGTGGAGCGCTGCGTCAGTTCTGTGTTCCCGTATTGAACTGCCATTCATGCCCTACTGCCCTGTTTGCATGCCCGATAGGAATGATCCAATATAGCATGGCAATGCAGGCATTCCCGTTTTTCGTTCTGGGTTTCCTTGGCCTGGTTGGGCTTATCGGAGGCAGGTTCGCCTGCGGATGGTTATGTCCATTCGGACTTGTCCAGGACCTCATGTTCAAAATCAGATCGGTCAAGTTCAGGTTACCGCAATTCACATCATACTTCAAATACGTTTTTCTTATAGTTCTTGTTTTTATATTGCCGTATATCACGGGTACAAACTGGTTTTCAAGGTTGTGTCCCTGGGGCGGAATTATTGCTGCTATCCCGTGGGTAGCATGGAATCCTGAGATTCCAGGCGCAGGTATCAGCACAATTCCCGAAGAAGCAGTAGGAATGTGGTTTGTCATAAAAGTAGTCCTGGTTGTGGCTTTCATGGGGCTTTTCGTGTTTGTGAAGCGCCCCTTCTGCTTCGCAGTCTGCCCCCTTGGGGCTATATTCTCATTTTTCAACAAGATAAGCTTTCTTAAGATAGAGGTTAACGAAAACTGCAATGAATGTGACCAGTGCAAGGCAAAATGTGCCTTAAATATGGTTGCGTTTGAGAATGCAAATAACCTGAATTGCGTGGAATGCCTTGAATGCACAGCATGTCAGAATGTCAAGGTTAAATTCAATTTAGATAACGCACGCCTTCCTGAAACACATCCGGGTGCCCCATGTCAGAATGCCTGTCCTATAAAAACGGAAGCATGGAGATACATAGCGCATATAGAAAGGAATGAACTCGATGAGGCATATAAAGCGATCAGAGAGACAAATCCGTTCCCCTCAGTCTGTTCAAGAGTATGCCATCATCCCTGTGAAGAAGTATGCAAAACTAAGGAATTTGGATATGATCCGGTCGCAATCAGAGAATTAAAGAAATATGTTACAGACAATACTGATCCGGCTGTATTTACCCCTATGAAGCTTGTGAAAGGAAATGAAGTACAAGATACTGTAGCAGTTATCGGAGCCGGACCGGCCGGCCTTACGGCAGCACACGAATTATCAATGAAGGGATACAGGATCAGGCTCATCGAGGCGGATCAGAAACCGGGAGGAATGCTTGTATCTGCCATTCCCGAATACCGTCTTCCGAGAGATATACTTATTAAAGAGATCGATTCATTTGTCAATGATAACAATATCACTCTGGAACTAAACACTTCCCTCGGCAAAGATGTAACAATAGATGAGCTGCTAAATGAAGGCTGTAAAGCGGTTTTTGTAGCTTTAGGTTCACATAAAAGCCAGAATCTCGGATTAAAAAACGAGAAATCCGTAGGGATTTACCCGGCATTGGAATACCTGAAGGACTTTAACCTTACTGGCAAAAGCAAGATTGAAGGTAAAATAGGTATAATCGGCGGGGGCAATTCCGCAATAGACTCCGCAAGAGTAGCTATCCGGCAGGAACATGTCGAAAAAGTCACTGTCTTCTATCGAAGAACCCGCGAAGAAATGCCCGCATATTCTGAAGAGGTTGAAGCTGCTATCGAAGAAGGCATTAGGATCGAAACACTCGTTTCACCTGTTGAGATCAAATCGGATAACGGGAAACTCACAGGTGTAACATTTATCAGAAATGAACTTGGTGAACCGGATGAATCGGGCAGAAGGAGACCTGTCCCTGTACATAAATCAGAGATCACTGTTGAATTGGACTCTCTATTGGTATCTATCGGTGAATATCCGGATACAAAACCGGTAGATGATTCGGATATTGAATTCGGCAGGAGAGGCGAAATAATCATTGACGATAAAACCATGCAGACAAGTATACCGGGTGTTTTTGCCGGAGGCGATTTCATAACAGGTCCGAATACCGTTGTTGATGCTATTGCTGCAGGAAAGAAGGCTGCAAAAATGATCGACAGGTATATCAGGGGTGAGGATCTCGAACAGCTTGAAAGATCTAACCTGCCGAAAGTATTTGTTGAGCCGCTGGATTTTGCTGAAAAATCTCCTGCTGATCGAATCAGGACAGAGAGTCTACCCGCAGAGTCAAGAAAACTGAATTTCCAGGAAGTTGACAAAACTTTTTCTTCCGAAAGCGCTAAGATAGAAGCTGGAAGATGTTTGAGGTGTGACATGAAATATACGAAGCCTCTCGAATTCCGTAAGATTGAGAATACATACAAATCATCTTCGTAATAATATATACGTTATTTATAACGCATTCATTGAAAATTTCATCACCTATAAAAGAAGTCGCCTACCCAAAACTCTTCCCCGTTACAATCCCGTAATGATCTACAGGAATTTCATTATGAGATATACTCTCTCCCTCCTTTTCCTTACCCAAACCCATTTTCCACAGGTAGATATCTGCAAAAGTGTGTTCTATTCTCCTTAGCAGTTCGTTGTATAATCCGCTCTTTTCATAATTGTCGGCATCCTGTTTCGATTCCCAGAGGGTTACTGAGAAAAACTGGTTTTCCGCTTCGAGCCCTTCTGTCAGGAATACATATTTGCAGCCTTTTACATCCTGTAGAACGGGTATAACCTCATCACTATAAGTTTTTTTTAGTTCGTCGATCTTGCTTGGATGGACTTTAAGGGATACTATCCTGAGGTTCAACATAGATCCTCCGCTTTTGTCTCCGAAATCCGCTTCAGATGCCAGATCCGTTTTATAAGCCGTAATAACAGGTTCATCCGGTGTCGGTAGGTAATCCGGTTTGTCCTCACGTGAAAGCCGTATCTTCCATTCAGAACTATCTGCAAGATAAGGTTTCATACTTCCTAACAGCTCTTTATATAATCCGCTGCGTTCATAAGCTTCCGCATGGATTTTTGAATCCCAGATCGTTACGGATATGGCTTCTTCATCCTGGCTTTCATCATGGATCAGCCCGGCAAACATGCATCCGGGCATCTCATTTAAACGGGGAATTATCTTTCCATTATAATGA
>JANQEH010000251.1 GCA_028278455.1 bacterium | reverse complement strand
AAAATCTGCTGAGAGCTGCAGAGATAGCTTCTTATGTTGCAAGAGAAGGAGGAGGTGTCCATCCGACTCATTTCAATGATCTTCAATCCAGGGATTCATATATTACTGTAAAGATGCCGTTGAATGATGTTGCTGATCAGAAAAGGCTCGATGTTATTCAGAGAGCGAATCAGGCAGCGCTCGACTACGACAGCAGGATTAAAATGGCAATTATAAGCTATTATGATGAGGTTAGAGCGAGGACTCTTGTGAACAGTGAGGGAGTATATCTCAGCGATGAGCTGCCCCTGTTATTTTTTATTATCCAGACCTTGAGTGACGACGGGAAGAGCCGGCACATGGGACGTGAAAGACTGAGCAGACATTCCGGATTTGAGATGTTTGATGAAGTGTCTCCCGAAGAGGTTGCAAAGACCTGTGCCAGGGAATCGATTGTCATGCTGGATGCCCAGGACGCTCCTGCGGGGAAAATGGATATCGTGATGCAGAACGGATGGGGCGGAGTACTGGTACATGAGGCAGTCGGACACCCGCTTGAAGGTGACAACATCGCAAAGAAAGTCGGAGCATTTACCGGCAAACTCGGCCAGAAAGTAGCAAGCGATAAATTCACAATGATCGACGACGGTACTATTCCAAACAGAAGAGGGACGACTAATTTTGATGATGAGGGAACGCAGATGAGAAGGAATGTTCTCATCGAGAATGGTGTTCTGCTCAAATACATGACCGATGTTCTGTCTGCAAAGCAGATTGGACAGGAGAGAACAGGGAACGGTAGGAGAGAAACATTCAGAGATATACCAATCCCAAGAATGACAAACACTTTTATTGCTAACGGAGATGATGATCCTTCCGATATTATGTCATCCACTGAAAAAGGTATTTATGTTCAGAGCCTCAGCGGAGGCAGCGTGAATTCGATTACGGGAGTTTTTAACTTTACCTGCAGGGAAGCATACATGATTGAAAACGGAAGAAAAAGTTATCCTGTAAAAGGCGCAACACTAGTGGGTAATTGTCTTGAGGTTATCTCCAATATAGATGCTGTTGGTAACGATCTAGATTACGGATCAGGCATCTGCGGCAAGGGAGGACAGTCGGCTGAAGTGGATGCAGGCCAGCCTACTGTCAGAATAAGAGGGATGAATGTTGGCGGAAGCCGCGCTTAAAGCAATTTAGAAAGAAAAAGGAGATAATACAATGGAATATAAAGAGTTAACAGAAAGTCTGGTCGGTGAATGCACCAAAAAAGGCGCAGATGCTGCTGAAGTTTACCTGCAGGTAAGCCGTAATATGAACGTGGAAGTGAGGAACGGTGAGATCGAAACTGTTCAGGAATCTTCATCCAGCGGGGCGGGTTTCCGCGTATTCCTGCAGGGCAAGATGGCATTTGCACATTGTAACGATTTATCTGAAAAGTCGCTTGATAATGCAATCAGCAAAGCTGTAGATTTTGCAAAACATATGACTTCCGATGAATTCAATGTACTTCCCGATGACAAAGGTTTCTCAGATATTTCCGGATTATATGATCCATCCATTAGCCAGGTAACAATGGATGAAAAGATCAGCCGGATAGTCGAACTTGAGAAGCATGCTTTAAGAGACAACCGGATCACAAAAAGCGCGGGAGCATCCTTTGGAGAATATGAAGGAGAGGTATACCTTGCAAATTCTAATGGAATATCTAAAACTTACAAGTCATCAAGCTGCGGTTATTACGTATCGGTTGTAGCAGAGAAGGGCGATCAGAAGACAACCGGCGGTGAAGGATGTACTCGCAGGTTCTATGCCGATTTGAAACCGATAGAGGAAATAGCAGAAAAAGCCGCTAAAGATGCATATGAAATGCTCGATCCCAGGATGATCAGAACCCAGAAAGCCTCGGTAATATTTACTCCTGATGTCGCGCGTACCCTGCTTGGAGGAATTCTCGGGGCGATTAACGGTGAGCGTGTACTCCAGGGTGCGAGCTTTCTCAGAGACAAAATCGGCCAGAAGATAGGTGATTCGGCACTGACTATAATTGACGATGGACTGAGGCCAAAAGGGCTTGGCAGCAAGCCTTTTGACGGTGAAGGTGTTCCCACTCAGAGAAGGACTATTCTTGACAGAGGAACCCTGCAGGGATATATGTATAATACTATAGTCGCAAAGAGAGCCGGAGTTGAGAGTACCGGAAATGCAGCCCGGGGTGGATTTACCGGACTGCCGGGTATCGGATCTCATAATTTCTACATGGAAGCAGGAAGTGACAATCCTGCGGATATAATAAAAGCTACCCGGAAGGGCCTCCTGCTAAGAGGTGTTACCGGATACGGAATAAATCCGGTCAGCGGAAATTTCAGCGGAGGAGCCCAGGGATTCTGGATTGAAAACGGCAGAATTGCATTTCCTGTTAAGGGATTGACAATAGCTTCAACAGCAGATGAAATCTATAACGGAATTGACCGGGTGGGCAACGATCTTGATATGAACCTGAGTTTCACTGCTCCGACAGTAAGGATTAGGTCAATGCAGATCGGTGGTGAGTAGAGTAATGACTGGATAAATTCATATGAATGAAAAGTACTTGAACAGGGGAAAGATACTCCCCTGTTTTGTACTTTAGCAGGTTAATCAATAATAATTTACGGATGTTGACATGAAAACCATTGGAATGCTCGGGGGGATGAGCTGGGAATCATCCCTGGAATACTACAGGATCGTGAACGAAGAAGTAAAAAGAAGACTGGGAGGATTCCACTCCGCAAAATGTTTGCTGTATTCAGTAGATTTTGCAGAAATAGAAGAGCTCCAGCATAAAGATGAATGGGATGAACTTACACGGATAATGATCGAATGCGCTCAATCTATCGAAAAAGCCGGAGCTGATTTCTTAGTGATCTGTACAAATACTATGCACCTTATGGCCGACAATGTCGAAAACAGTATCAATATTCCGCTAATCCATATTGCAGATGCCGCTGCAGGCGAGATCAGAAAGCGAAGTTTTGAAAAAGTCGGCCTGCTGGGAACAAAATTCACAATGGAAAAAGACTTCTACAAAGTAAGACTGAAAGAAAAGCACAATATCGAAACGATTACCCCGGATGAGGAAGGGAGACAGATAATTCATGATGGTGTTTATAAAGAGTTTACACAGGGAAATATCTCAAATATAACAAGACAGAATTTCAGGAGAATTATTAAGGACCTTGCTGATAACGGGGCAGAAGCAATTGTTTTAGGGTGTACTGAGATTCCCCTGTTCATAAAAGAAGATGACAGCCCAATCCCTCTGATGGATACTACAAGACTGCATGCCGTTGCCGCTGTAGATATAGCAGTTAATTAAAGACCGGCTGTTGTTCAATCCCGGAAAACGATTTACAATAGCAGAAACGTATTCTTTTGTCATTCTCGTTCTTTTTTATCATCCACTTGATACTGGGATTAAAATAAGAAAGATAGTAACTTTAAATAAAGCGTTTATAATGTTATAAAATAAGGGTTTGTTGTATGTCCTATATAAAGCGGTTTTCCAGTATTTTCATTATATTTCTAATGATCTTCAGTTGCGGAAAAACTGTTGACATACCCCGTTTCAATACCAAAAAAGAGGTTGGTATCTGGGTGGAATTATGGAATACGTACGATTTGTCAAAAGTCAAGGAGATATTTCTCAATGATAATACTGTCACCTATTTTTCGTCAGAGAAAGAGGGATTGATCAAGGGGATGGATGCTGTATTAGATCATCATGAGGGATTCGGTTTTGTTGAAGGAGGAAAAACTACCGGAAATAAACTTTGGCTGGAAGATATTAATACGCAAGTGCATAAAACCTCTGTAACCGTAACAGGGATATGGTTATTCAGAAGGAGTACCGATCCTGAAAATGCATTGCCTCAGAAAGGCCCTGTTACTTTTGTATATGTATATTCCGGAGGCGGATATAAAATAGCTCATGTGAATTTCGGAAATTATGAACCTGAGGAAGGATAAAATTACTTTTTGCTTAATTCTCTGATCTTATCGATCAACATCCCGCTTTCTAGAGCGTCTTTAATGGAAGCATATGGCTCGGTTACACCATAGGATCCGGCAATAAAATCAACTATCATATCCTTTATCTGATTGTTATTGTAGCAGATGACAGTTTTTTCAGGGAGATAGGATTTCTCTACTATGACATTCTTTTTAATGAAATCAGCCTCGATATTTGCTGATGCTGTGTAGATATTTACTTTGCGCACTTTATCGGGGACAAGCCACGAGGAGTAGATTTCCCCTGTTGCGCCATTTCTGTGAGACAGAATTACACGAGCCTCAACTACCGTTCCTTTAGTATCATATTTGAAATCTGTCTTTTCAATGGTGGGTTTTCCAAAGAAATAGAGAAGAAGATCAAGATCGTGAACCAGTTTGTCGAGTATTATGGAATCATCTACATGTCTGGGCCGGCGCGATGTTCTCGTAAAACGGTAAGATTTCATTTTTCCATAGACACTTGATTCCATTAATTCTTTTACCTCAAAAGCTGCCGGATTATATCTCTCGACATGCCCCGGCATTATGAAAACATCATTGTTTTCGGCCAGTTTTTCCAGTGAATGCACCTCTTTTGAGGTGGGTGCTACAGGTTTTTCAATTAAAAGTCTGATCCCCTTTTTGATAAGGTCCCCGGCTATATCATAATGCCTGCTTATCGGTGCTGATATAATTGCCGCATCTATTTTCCTGTATTCAAGTAATTCCTGACGATCCTTGAAGCGGGAGATTCCGTTCAAAATAGTATTTCCTCTATCAAAAACCGGATCGACAAGACTGTCAAGCTCAATAGAATCAAGATACTCGAGTACTTTTTCATTATAATACCGTTCGTATGCACCATTAACCAATTGGATAAGGGCCTTCTCATGGTATTTTCCCATTTTGCCATAGCCTATTATAGCAAAACGTATTTTTTCAGGTATCTTCTTATTGACCATTATTAACGTTTAAATCGTCGTTCCGCGAGTTATTTTTTGATCTCTTTTATCCTTATGTTCTTGAATTCAACACGAGAACCATGCCCGCAAAAACAGATATACCCTTTGCTTCTTTTCAGGCCGGGATGATCGAGCCCATCAATAGTCTCAGGTGTGCTTGCCTCATCCAGATCTGCATCTACGATCGTGACGCCGTTCAGATTGACAGTGATATGTCTGCCGTTAACAATTACCTCCTTATGGTTCCATGAACCGACAGGGTGGAGGTATCCCCGCTTGGCCGGAACAATGCCGTAGACTGATCCGTGGTATTGGTATGCCTGAAGGTCTTTATAAATATCAGCAGTATTATCGAGGATCTGTATTTCCATTCCGAGATAAGCGGCATCTCCTTCAGCAGGAGTTCTTATTCCAAGTCCGTTATTTGCTCCGGGAGTGAGCTTGAAATCGAATCTGAGGATATAATCTGCATATTCTTTTTCGGTGTAAAGATTCCCGCTTCCTCCTCCTCTCTCAGGATGGACAACTATCTTGCCGTCCTCGGCGACATATCCCTGAGTATCTCCGAACCATCCGGTAAGGTCGTTTCCATTGAAGAGAAGTGCGAATCCTTCTTCTAAAACGAAATCAGGTTCGGATGATTCTAGGAGTGCAACTTCTGTCTCACCAAGTTCTTTGATCTTAATTTCCCTGAAATGCAGCTTGGATCCGTGGCTCTGCAGTTCGATCTGTCCGGTGGGGAATATTGGCTGGCTTCTATCCCAGTAGTTTTCCATCGTAACATTGTCAGCAACAAGGACACCATTCAGAAACACAGTCACCTTATCACCTATCATTCTGATACGAAAGTTGTTCCATTCCCCGATCGGATTATCGACACTGACAAGTGGTTTACTTGGATTATCCTGATTGTTGTACAATCCACCGGAGCCTACCGGCCATTGAGCGGGATCCCAGATCTGCACCTGTGGTGAGCCTCTGAGGTAGATCCCGCTGTCACCCTCGGGTTCAATTTTCCAGTCAACCAGCATTTCAAAATCCTTATAATCCCTTGTAGTGCAAAGATGGCTGCCATGGCCATCGAATATAAGTATCCCGTTCTCGACTCGCCAGTGCTCATGCATCAGTTTGTCTGCTTTTTCCTGTTCCGAAGAAAGTTCTTCCGTAGACATATTTGCACGGGTAATCGGATTTCCGACAAGGCCTTTCCAACCGGTTAGATCCTTGCCGTTGAAAAGGTATCTGAATCCATTCTCATCAGCCCATTTCATTTTTGCTTCTTTTAGGGCGGGTACTGAAAAATTCCTATCCCTTCTTAAGAGCATTAATTGGATATCTCTCCTAACTATTGGATCGAGAGTATTCTTTTCTTTATTCAGCCATTCAATAGTTGAATTGGTACCAGGGATGTTTTCTGCAATGCGCAGAATTCCTGCCCGGACTTTCTTATTTGGATTTTCAACATTGTGTATTAAGTCCCATAAAGCACTTTCCCCGACAGCATCATACAGAATGTTCAATGCTGATATGACCGTGTTCTCGTCCTCAGGGAGAGTAGCTGATTTTATTAACTCTCTGCATAGATCTGCACATTTTTCCCTCTGTCCGGATTCAAGCAGTCTTTCAGCATACAGGAGTTTTAATGGGCCTGTACTGCTTTTTTTCTCCGATTCACTGTTAATTATATCAACCGGTGTTACAGGGCCGATATTTGCCAGGGAATATATAACGGCATTCCTGATGTCTTCATTTTCGCTTGCAAGAAACTCCATGATCCTGAAAACTGAAGCCTTGCTTTGTAATTTGCCAAGTGCATAGATTATGGTTAAGCAGTTTTCAGTGCTGTTGTCTTCCAATGATCTTATAAGCGTTGCCTCAGCAGACTTAGTACCTATCTCAATAAGCGCCTGCACTGCAGGTTCGCATAACTTTTTGTCATAGAGTTTTTCACCTAATGCGGGAACAGCCTCATTTTTTCCTGCGGATTGAAGTTGTCTTATAAAAAACGCTTTTACGTCAACGTCAGAGGCACCGTTGAGGGCATCAACCATGGCACTGGAAAACATCATTCTCTCATCCTCTGCATCGGGACGGAATACATACCCTGCAAGGCCGCTTAAAGCATATCGCGCTCCTGAATCGTCACCCTGACCGGGTGGAATGATCATAGCGCAGATATAGGATACAGCTTCTGGTCCCAAATTCACAATGTCAGAAAAATATCTTGATTCAGAATTGCTTTCCTTAGCCGGCATAGCGGCTATAATTTCATCGACATCTTCCTTTAAGCCGGTAGATGTCATAGTCTTTGATCCTGTCGAGGCGCAGGATATAAAGATCGCCGTGGTCAGGATTGAAATGAGATGTAATAAAGATGTTGATCTGATCTTTGATGTCATATATAGTTTCCTCCGTAAAGAGACTACTCGTTTTCTTTTTACTCAAACGGGTGAAAAAATAATTATAAATGCCAAGGCGCCCGCATAGGCTGGTGGATCAGCCTGTTTGCGGCCTCATCATTGATAAAGACCTGCTTTTCAGGATCAAAGTAAAGTTTTCGTCTCAGTCGTAATGCTATCGTTCCCAGGTTTACAATAGTGGCAGAACGGTGTCCATTTCCTTCATGCAGGGCAAATTTTTTCCTTGTCCTGACAGCTTCATGAAAGTCAGTCATCTGAGGCTCCGGTTCAGGAAGGGCAGCGACTTTTTTCTCGAAATCGGGAATATCAGATTTAAATCCTTTGAATATCTTGCCATCAGGACCTTCAATAAAGGCGGCATCCGAAATCTTGTTTTCACCATCGAGGATGATTTCACATCCGTCTGCATATTTATAGTAAATCCTTCTCCATGAACCCACTGCATCAGGATGCTGCTGAGGGGCATCAATGTCGATTTCAACCGGACTTGTGTTGTCTTTTTCGAGCAGATACTGCACGGGATCAAGATAGTGCTGCCCCATATCTGCAAGTCCGCCGCCGTCATAGTCCCAGTATCCTCGGAAGGATTCATGTACCCTGTGTGGATGATATGGCTTATAAGGAGCCGGTCCAAGCCACATATTATAGTCTAGATGCGCTGGAACTTCTTCCGGAATCAAGTCAGTTTTTCCACTCCAGAAGAATTTCCAGTCAAAACCTGTAATACCGCTTACAGTTACCTTTAGAGGCCACCCGAGTATACCGCTCCGCACTACTTTTTTTACAGGCTCTACAGTGGAGTTCATACCATAAAAATTATCCCTGAATCTGAACCAGGTATTGAGTCGGAAAATCCTGTCATTTCTCTGAATGGAATCAACGAGTTTTATACCTTCTCCTATTGTCCTTGTCATGGGTTTTTCGCAGAATATATCTTTCCCGGCTTCTGCAGCCGCTACAGCCATGACAGCGTGCCAGTGAGGAGGTGTTACAATATGTACTATATCGATATCTTCACGCGCAATCAGTTCTCTCCAGTCCTTATAGCCATCGACTCCGGGGCCGGCTTTATCAAGTCCCTGCTGCAGATGCCGCTCATCAACATCACAGACTGCCAGCAGTCTGGAGCCTTCATAATCAATATGTCCCTTTCCCATTCCTCCCATTCCTATAATACCGCTGGTCAGCTCGTCACTGGGTGGAGTATTACCTGCACCTCCAAGTACCCGCCTCGGTAAAATCATGATCGAGGCTGATGCAGCAATTCCTGTTTTGATGAATGTACGTCTGGTTACTGAATTTCTGATCTTCATTTCAACTCCCGGGCAAACGTGGTTTTGGTATACCTGAGAAATATTTAAGAAATAATAGTAATTTAAAGTCAGGTCTGAATTGACATATATTGTGGAAACTAATAACTGAAATGAAATTAATTCAAAATAAAGAAAATAGCAATAAAAAAGGTACTTTCCGGTTTAGATATAATTAGCATTGATTTTTATTGACCTTGATACTTGCAGGTTAGTATAATAAAAAAGCCTTGAATTCTAATATGCAGGAGTTACTATGAAAATGGAAAACAGGGCCGGTCCTTTGATGTTTATCGTTATGATTATGTTCCTTGTCATGTTTAATAATTATTGCGCCGGCTCAAGCGAGTCTTTTATCCCCGGGGAAAGAAAAGTTGTTGATGACTATTCTTTCGAGACTGAAGATAGAAAAAAGGTAAGTATCTCAGATTTCAGGGGTAAAATCCTTGTTCTTGAAACTGGGGCCTGTATTTCAGGCGGTTGAGGCAGCAGCTGGAAATATTATGTTGCCGAGATGGACAGACTGTCAGAGAGATATGAAAACAGGGATGTGCTTTTCTATCATGTATCAGATATCAATAACATGAGTGAAGATGAATCAGTTACATCCAGAGAATTTCTCTATACGACTGGTGATGAAATTTACAGAAATTTATTCAGGACACGCTCAAAAAGCCTGGTGATAATTGACAGAGATGGAAAATTGTCTCATTATCAATCTTATCAGAGCACAATAAGTGTCAGGCGTATACTGAAAAAAATGCTGGCTGAAGATGAGGATATGGAACAGGTCCATAATAGATAATATTTCGAAAAAGCCGGACCGGCTTAACAAAAATATATAACGAAGCGATTGCTGATGGGTTTACATGTCTGTCATCAGCGGTTATATTCTCTTTTGAATCAAAGATGACTATTTTTATATAACAACATGTTTTAACAGTTCTTTGATAAGAATTCACAATAGGAGGATCCCATGAATATTCGCAATGCATGGGTGAAACTTTTGTGTATAGTATTGACGATAATGTTCGTTGACAGTCAGGTCATTGCTCAGGAAAGGCAGCAGAGGCAGCGCAGAACTCGCGAATGGCCCTGGAAAGGCCCGCCCGTAGGAAGCGAGATTAAGGATTTTGAGCTTCCAGTCCTCGGCGGAGGGACTTTCAAGCTGTCTGACCACAAAGGTCAGATCGTAATTATTGAGCTTGGAGCCTGTACCTGACCGCCATATTTAAAGAAAATGCCTGATATGGAAAAAATTGCGGTCGATTTTAAGGAACAAGGCGTTGTTTTTTACAATCTATATACAAAAGAACCTCACCCGGGACAGGATACCAGCCGGAGAAGCGGTGACAAGAGGCTTGACTTCACAAATATTCCTCAGACGAAGACAATGGAAGAACGTGAAGAATATGCTCTTAAAATGATCAAGGATTGGAGTCAGAACCGTCCGATAATCATTGACATATTCGGTGATAATTGTGTTCAGAAATGGCTCGGCGGAGGAGCACCGAACAGTCTGGCAGTAATTGACAGAGAAGGGAAACTCGTACTCTGGCAGGTATGGTCGGACGCAAAGGGACTTAGAGTTAAATTGCAAGAAATGACCGGAGTTACCGGAAGAATTAAGTTCCCGAATGGACTGAATTATTAACTAAAGGCATTTTCGGATATGAGTCAGATCGGCTCAAAATATGAAAAAGGAGGCGGGGATAACCGCCTCCTTTTAATTTTTTACAAAACGAGGTCACCGTATGAAATATAAAATAATTTCGATAGCATTAATCTCATTACTTTTCATTTATGCTATGTCTGTGCAGGTTGCAGAATCAAACTGGGCATGTGGAACATGCCATAATGAAGAACATAAGATATGGAAAACATCAACACATAGGACCATAGACTGTAAAAACTGTCATGTCGATCCCGGAATCGGTGGGGCGATAGATGCCCGGATCAACGGTATTGGCAATTTGGTGACAGCAATAACAAGCGGAACGGAAATCCAGCCTCATGAAGATCCAATACCAATCTCGACCGAGAATTGCATGGGGTGTCACGCTTCGATCCTGAGGGTGAATGAAATCGGATATGAAGATACTCCCGATAACAGCCTTAAAGGCCAGGGATTGAAAGTATCGCACAAAACTCATATAACAACATATGGAATGGCCTGCGTGGAATGTCACAGGGGGATCGTTCACCGCGATCCTGAATTTGTTGGTAAATACGAAACAAACTGGCCGTTCATGCATAATGATTGCGGTCCATGTCATGACGGTGAATTCAGCGAAAGATTCAAGGTTAATGTAACAGGTATAGAAGATGAAGAAAAATGCATTTTATGCCACCCCTATTATCAACCACCGCCGGGATACGATAAAAAATGACCATAGCTTTTCGCGGAAAGCTAAGAGTAAAGTATCAATCTAATTGCTGAAAAACTGACATTGTTTTAATCCTCACTTTTTTTCTTTTGTCTTACGAATAAATAAATAATAGATTGTCATAATTATCTATCTATAATAATATCAATAAGATACATATTGCGAAATAAGCAGCACCTTATAGGGATTATCCAGAATATTCACATATGGTATGCATGTTGCATTATATTATAGAATATAAAATATGATCAATTTTCAGCATTTCAGCAGAGAATATTGCATGGGACTTTCTCGTGAACTCATAAGATTAGAAAAGATCGCAAACCTTGGTCTGTTGGCTGGACAGGTAGGACATGAGATAGGAAATACTCTCACTATCCTGAAAGGTAAGCTTGATTTGTATTACCTTAAAAAGGAAACAGATAAAGAAAATAGCAATCCGGAAGATCTTCTGCGTTCATTTAATGATAATATTGAACGGTTGAGACAGTATACCAGGTTTCTGCAGAGCAACTCAATTGGAGATGAGCATAAGGTTAGTTTGATCGATATGGCTATATTTCTTAAGAAAACCGTATCGGATCTCAAATCTGTTGGCCTGTTGAAGTATTATGAAATAATAGAGAGTTATCCTGAGCATATCATATCGTTTTCAGGAAGTATCTATCTTCTGGATATTTTATTTAAGAATCTTCTGATAAATTCACATCATGCCATGGATGGTAATGGAACTCTGACAATATCACTTTGTATGCAGGATGCTAAGCACTTTGATGTAAGTATTGCAGATACAGGATGTGGGATTTCACACGAAAACCTAAAAAAGGTGTTCCAAAAATTCTATTCAACTAAATCCGATAACAGGGCAACCGGATTGGGATTAATAACTTCAGAACAGATCGTTAAACACTATAACGGTACGATCGAATTTAATAGTGAAAAAGGGGAAGGTACAAAAGTGACTATAAGGCTGCCTTTAAAAAACCATAATGATAGTTGCGGGTAAAACCAATCAAGAGTTAATTCATATTGAAATTATTATAGAATAAAACTTGATTAGAAAAAAACCGCTATATAAATTGTTATAGCTATTTTCCCCTACACAAGGTGATGGTTTTCCCAATATGAATAATAATGATTTTCATAGAGATATAATACTTGATTCGATCGCAGATGGTGTGTTCACAGTTGATAAGAACTGGTATATTACATCATTTAACAGGGCTGCTGAAGATATAACAGGTATATCGAGAGAAAAAGCTATCGGCCAAAAATGCTGTGATATATTCCGGGCCGATATCTGCCAGAATGCCTGTGCATTAAAATCTACGATAGAAGATGAGAATACAGTTATCAACAGGATGGTAAATATCATCAATAGTGAAGGAATTACTGTCCCCATTAGTATCAGTACGGCGGTTCTTAGGAGTGAATCAGGAGACGTAATCGGTGGTGTGGAAACCTTCCGTGATATGTCCACTGAAGAAATGCTGAGGAAAGAGATAAAGAACAGTTATACTTTTTCGGATATCATAGGCAGGAGTCACGAAATCAGGAAGATTTTTGATGTGTTGCCGGATATTGCCAGGAGTGACAGTACAGTTTTGATCGAGGGTTCCTCCGGTTCAGGTAAAGAGTTGTTTGCTAAAGCTATACACAATCTGAGCAGAAGAAAATCTGGAAAGTTCATTGTAGTAAACTGCAGCGCTCTTCCGGATACTCTTCTTGAATCTGAATTATTCGGGTATGTAAAGGGAGCTTTTACAGATGCAAGAACTGATAAACCGGGAAGATTCGCCCTGGCAGAAGGTGGGACGATTTTTCTTGATGAGATAGGGGATATCTCACCATTTGTGCAGGTCAAGCTACTCAGGATTATCCAGGAAAGAGAATATGAGCCTCTGGGAGCTGCGAAAACCGAAAAAGCTGATGTGAGGATTATTACTGCGACAAACAAAATACTCAGTGAGCTTATAGCAAAGGGGACTTTCCGCGAAGACCTTTATTACCGACTGAACGTTATAAAAATATCAATACCTTCATTGTCTGCTAGAAGGCAGGATATCCCCCTTCTTGTTGATCACATTTTAAGGAAATTCAAAGCCAGGACCGGAAATGAAATAGATAATATCTCTGAGGAAACGCTCGATTTGCTTATGAGGCATGACTATCCGGGAAATGTAAGAGAACTCGAGAATATTCTGGAGCATGCATTTGTACTTTGCCGTGGGCATACAATTGAGCTCACACATCTGCCGAAAGAGATCCTGGAGCATTATGCTGATAACTTCGGCAGCGCATCAGGTGAAACCGGAGATTTATCGCCGATTGAGAAAGCCGAATCCGGAGTGATTATCGATCTTCTGAAAAAACATTCCGGTAACAAAAGTATTGTGTCAAATATACTTGGAATTCACAAAACCACCCTTTGGAGAAAGATCAAAAAATATAACCTCGATCTTCAGCCATAAAAACGTAGATCTAATATATTGCGTTTATGCAATCAGCTATAAAGATCTTATTGCAATTCTGCAACCCTTCTGCAGTGCCTGTTCATTCATCAATTCAGATTTGTACCTGCAGGGAGTTATCTAGAGTTCTGGCACATGCATTGCTCTATTATGTCCTATGGAGTCAGAAGTATGAAAATTGCAATCCCGCTAAATGGCGACAGGATCTCGCCGAGATTCAATTACACAGGCAGTTTTTTTATAGTTGAGTTTGAGAATAAAACTGTTGTTGAGAAAAGAATGATTAAAATCGATGAATCCTTATCATTGAAAAGAGTAAGGATGATGTGCGATTTAGAAATTGATATACTGATTTGCTGCGGTATTGATCGATGTTCTGCTGAGCAGTTAGATTTTCATGGAATCAGGTTGTATCAGGGAGTTATAGGTTATGTCGAGGAGAT
>JANQEH010000227.1 GCA_028278455.1 bacterium | reverse complement strand
TCTCCATGACCTCCGGCGGGATCCCGGTACCGTTGTCTTCGATCTCGGCAAATCTGATGTTGTTTATGATCCCTGTCCTGAGAGTTATTTTGCCATCTTTCTTTATCGCCTCAACCGAATTCTTGATCAGGTTAACAAAAACCTGTTCCATCTGGCTTTTATCCAGGTTTATTAGACCTAACTTCATTGATATATCCCAGTCAATAGTTATGTTTTTTTCCTTTATCTGAGTTCTCATCAATTGAACCGTATTATCGAGAAGCTCGTAAACATCAGCCGGTGTTCTATCAGGATTCGGCAGTCGGATCACATCTGCAAAACTTTTCATGAAATTATTGAGGTGGTCTGTTCTGGATATAACAACATTCAAGGCTCTTTCGAAATCCCCTCTATCTTCTTCACGGAGCTGATTCTTATAGTTCATGCAGGAATGAAGAAGCGAATTTGCTGCCCCGATCGAATTATTAACTTCATGGGCCATGATTCTGATGAGCTTTTCGTATGCGTTTTTTTCTGTCTGCCTCAATTCTTCAGTTAATTCCTCTAACAGGATAAAACTTCTCTTGAAACCTTTATCGAGAAATTCGGCTTTCCAGCATTTCAGCTTACGATTTCCGTTAACCTGGATCACTTTCGAATCACCAATCTCGAGAGATTCAAGACCTCTTGCATACTGCCTGTCGATCTCCGAAAGTTTTTTTCCAATAATTTCAAATTGATTAAGGTCTAGAATCTTTTCACCTGCAGGATTAATACTGTGAATACGGTCATCAAAGTCGAACGTAATTACAGCAGAAGGTGAGGCATCCAGCACTTTTTCAATAAAGTAATTTTTCTCCTGGAGTTTAAGCCTTTCCTCTCTTAGCTGATCGATCATCTGGTTATATGTATCGACCAGTCTGTCGATCCCTTCTGATCCACTGATGCGGAATTTTGACGTGAAATCCCTCTCTTTTATGAGCTCTGTACCGGCATCGATCATTTGAAACGGTTTAAAGATAGACCTTATAAGGGTGATTCCGGTACCCAGTGATATTAAGAAGAAAACTTCTATGGCGAATAACCAGTACGGATTTTCGGAGAATAGAAAATATGAGATTACCGCGAAAATGAGGTGAATTATTGCAAAGTATAATATTAATTTGGATCTGAGGTTCACAGTTTGATTCCGAATTTTTCGAACCTTCTGTACAGAGCCGCGCGACTCAGGCCGAGAGCTTCTGCTATCCGGCTGATGTTTCCGTTATAATGGTCTAAGCTTCTCAGAATCATCGATTTTTCCATCTCATCGAGAGGCATTATTTCGATATCAGAAATTCTGTCCCTGTCCTGCTGATCAGGCTGCATCCTGACAGCAAGGTTAAAATCCTCAACCTCAAGAGTGTTATTATTAGTCAGCAATACGGTCCGTTCTATCAACTGTCTCAGCTGTCTAATATTCCCAGGAAAAGGCTGATTCATAAGCCAATTTAATGCAAGATCATTAATCCCAAGTTCGTGCCTCCTATAAACTTTTCCTATGTTCGACAGAAAATGTTTTGATAGATGCGGTATGTCATCGATCCTTTCTCTAAGAGGCGGAATATGGATCGCAATCAAATTTAGCCTGTAGAGCAGATCTTCTCTGAATTCACCCTTCTCAACCATCTCATTGAGGTTTCTATTTGTAGCAGATATTACCCTTACATCGACTTTTCTGGTTGTGCTGGAGCCGAGGACTTCATATGTTCTGTCCTGGAGGACACGGAGAAGTTTTACCTGGCTGTCCAGCTCGAGATCTCCTATCTCATCGAGGAATATCGTTCCTCCGTCAGCCAGTTCGAATCTGCCTTTTCTGCTGCTTTTTGCATCTGTAAAGGCTCCTTTAACATGACCGAACATCTCGCTCTCAAACAGGGAAGTGGATATTCCCCCAAGGTTTACTTTTATGAAAGGTCTTTCGATTCTCTCGCTATTTTTGTGGATCGCCTCTGCAATGAGTTCTTTCCCTGTACCGCTTTCACCAGTTATCAAAACAGAAGCGTCTGTACGGCTTATCCTGCTGATGATATCAAGTATCTGAAGAAACTTTGGATCATTCCCGATAATCCCACTGAAATCAGAATGGCTGTCAAGATCCTTTCGGGAAATAACTTTGTCCTTTTGGACGGGTGCTGCCGCAGCGAGACCAAGTGCCGTTCTAACCGATTGAAGAATCTGCTCGTTAGTCCATGGTTTTGTTATGAAATCTGATGCTCCTTCACGTATTCCTCTGACGGCAAGCGATATCGATCCCCAGGCGGTGATTAAAACAACAGGAATACGTGGATCACTTTTCTTTATATCTTTAAGAAGCTGTATACCTTCCTCGCCGGTTGTACTTCTTGAAAAATTCATATCCTGAAGGATCAGATCGAAATCCTCTGAACCTAACATGTTCAATGCCTTTTTTGGGGTTGTGGCGGAAGCAGGAAAGTAACCTGCCTGTTTCAGTAGGAGCTCCAATGAAGTGTTAACTGCATTGTTATCATCGATAATTAATATTTTTTTCTGCATAAAGCCTTGATTTTAAACACCAGCATTGAAAATGCGGGTGGGGTTAATTAGATCAAATTAAGCTGGAATGATCAAATATAATCCAAATGCCTGTTTTTTGCAAGTTTAAACATCACTCAGCGTGCAATGCCTCTGCAGGCTGGATTTTAGTAGCAATATAACTGGGGTATATCCCGCAAGTGTACGTTACAATATATATGATTACCAGGGAGATGGCAATTGCAACATAATAGGTATTTGATCCGACAAAGGGGATCAGCTCCAGCACCGGAAATTCGATTGCAATTATAAAACCGAGAAAAGCACCTATCGTTGTAACTACTAGTAATTCACCTGTTATCTGTTTGAATATATGCCCCTTATTTGCACCTTTTGCCCTTCTCAATCCAATTTCTTTTGTACGCTTTGATACATTCAGCCACAATATTCCCATCAGCCCGGTAGCAACCATGATAAACAACGAGAGCACCATTATTCCAAGTGCGGCAATGATCGTAAAACGAAATTTGAAAGAAGTGCGTTTCATGTCTTCCAGCCAGTCCACTTTAAATGTACCACCTTTCGTGATATTCTGCATGTTTTCGACAATTTCAGCCTCGAATTCAGCAGTTGTTCCGGGAGCAACCTTTACCATGAAATTTGTCGGGGGATTGTCCTCTCGAATATGACGGTATTCGAAAACATATGGATCCTCAGCCGCATAATCGCCGTCTTTATTATAATGGTCGATAACACCTATAATCCTGTTCTCAGTGATATTATCACCGCGACCTCTAAAGACTATTTTACCTATCGGATCTTCCGGTTCGAATAGCCTTTCGTATACCAGTCTATTTATAACTATCGGTGTGATATTGGCCTCACGGTCACCTTCATTGAACCATCTTCCATTGATAATATTCAGATCCATTACCCTGTCAAGATCCCCATATGTAATAGCATATCCGGCGCTTATCTCAATTTCACGGTATGTATACGGTCTGGAATTCATGACCTGTTCATATGGGACCGGTTCAAGCAGGGCAGACTCAAGTATGTTTCCATAACTTTTCACCAGTGATTCCATCTCTAGCATATTATTGGTATTCTCAATAGACCATTCATTGTCATCAAAAGCGAGGCTTTCAATACTTGCAGTCCCGATCCTCCATACATTAACTATTTCATAACCTCTCGGTTTCAGCCTGTTCAGTATCATATGCATAGCAAAGGTAGAAACACAGAATAATACGATAAAAGACAGGAAAATCTCGAGGATCAAAAGAAAATTCTCCTTTTTCCTTTTCCAGACCAGTTTTAATATTTGCTTTATCATTAGTTATCTCCTCTCAATGCATATACGGGGTGCATTTTCGCCATTCTTCGGGCGGGAATAACTCCCGAGAAAATTCCGAAAAATAAAGTGATAAATATCCCGTATATAAATACTTTCAGGTTAATACCGAGGTTAGAATAGGGTATAATTCCGCTGCCGTTAATGATGCTTAATACTATAATAGATCCGATAAGTCCTATAAGACCACCGATTAGAGTAAGAATTATGTTTTCCACAATGAACTGCCATACAAGTGTGCCGGAGGGTGCTCCGAAAGCCTTCCTGATACCGACTTCAGAGGCCCTTTCCATAATCCTGCTGACATTCAGGTTTACCAGATTGAGAGTAGGGAGGATCATGAAAAGTACCATCAGAATGAACATAACAGCGAGGATCAGTGGGGGATTAGGCTCATTGTCTCCCGATGCAAGCCTGCAGAACATATCAAAATGAGTGTCAAGGCCTGTCTCAACTTCTTCTCCAGCTATCTGCTCAGGCCATTTTACCTGGTCAACGATATTTCTGTATTCTGATCTGAGAAGATCAAAATCTTCACTGCTTCGGGCCAGGATCAGAGCCTGAAAGAATCCAAGATACTCTGCTTCATATCTTTTGTCAGGATTTGACCTGATCGGTACCCAGATATCGGCGAACGGATCAAGATACCTGAGGAGAGACACATTCGGAACAACTCCTACTACCCGGTGGTTTATTCCTTCAACCATAATGAACCTACCAACAGCAGATTCGCTGCCAAAAAACTCATTCCTGGTTTTCTCGTTTATAACGCATACAAAATTACCGTTCTCGTTATCCAGTTCTGTGAATGGTTCTCCTTCTATGAAATCGAACTGCATTATTTCCCAGTAAGAACCGTCAGTCCTTTTTAGAAAAGAATCAATTCTTTTACCCTCATAATAAGTTACCTTCGGGAGGGGGACAGAATGAATAGATACATTTTCCGCAAAAGGAAGGTCTTTTACATGATCTTTCAGAAATTTATAACCGGGCATTACATGATATCCAGATGCTTTTATCCTGTATGCTCCAAGAGTTCTATGCTTATTCACCTCCGGTGCCTGTTTTCCGAAC
>JANQEH010000226.1 GCA_028278455.1 bacterium | reverse complement strand
TTGTTCTCCTGGTCGTATTCGAGGTCGTGCTGTTTTTCTTCGCCGCTGTCGGTTTTTTCTATACTCTTGCACCTGGGGCATGCGAGCATGTCGAGAAGTTCCTGTTTAAGCATATATGTGACTCCGTTATTGTTTCTTTCTGTGTTTCACGCCCGCATACAATTTTGCAGGCGCCAAAAATTTAAAATATTGTATTACTGAACCTGCCTTTCTGCCACAGACGGTGGTTTCAGCATCTCGGTTTTACAAACTATTTTTGATCCTGAAACTCCCCGCTTCGCTGGAGCAGGCTAAGTTCAGGATGAGAACTTCAGATATATTATTCACTTCTTGTCTTAATTAAATCCCGAAAACCATTAATAATTTTCTGGTAGCAGCAGGCTTCAGCTGCGTAAATCTACCCTTCGTTTATAAGGCACCTACAAACTCGTTTTTGGCTGCTTGTATATATCTCTACTCTTCGTCTTCCGGGAATTTATATTTTACGTTAAGCTCTTTTGTCGCCTTTACTTCGTCAAGTCTTCTGACAGGTGTATTATAAGGCGCGTGTTTGAGCTTCTCAGGGTTTTTATCAACGTATTCGTTAATTTCCTTCATCGCTTCGGCAAAACAATCCAGTACTTCCTTGGCTTCCGTCTCTGTCGGCTCGATCATCAGTGCTTCCTTAACGATCAGCGGGAAATAGGTTGTCGGCGCGTGAAATCCGAAATCGAGGAGGCTTTTCGCGATATCCAGTGTCCTTATCCCTTTCTCCTTCTGCCATTGGGAAGAAACAACAAACTCATGCATGACAGGAGAGTCATACTCGAGTTTATAATAGTCTTTTAGCAAGCTCAACAAATAATTAGCATTAAGGATCGCATTTTCGCTTACCCTCCTCATACCTCGTTTTCCCAGCATTTCCATATATGTTAATGCTCTAACCAGTATCCCGAAATTACCGTAGAATCCATGAATTTTGCCTATCGAATTCGGATTATCATATTCGAGGTTGTATCCGTGGTCAGTTTTTCTGACAGCCGGAACAGGCAGAAAATCAACCAGTTTTTCTGATACTGCCACAGGCCCCGAACCCGGTCCGCCGCCGCCATGCGGTGTAGAGAATGTCTTGTGAAGATTGATATGGAGTATATCTACGCCGAGGTCACCCGGTTTCAGGATACCAAGGAGCGCATTCAGGTTTGCTCCATCCATGTACAAAAGGGCATCCTTTTCATGGAGCATATCGGCTATCTGAGCTATATCGCATTCAAATATCCCGAGTGTATTCGGATTGGTTATCATAATACCGGCGACATCATCAGTCAGCTTTGCCCTGAAATCCTCGAGGCCGATCGTTCCCTTTTCGTTAGATTTCACCTCTTTTACTGAGTATCCTGCAATTATAACACTCGAAGGATTTGTACCATGCGCCGAATCCGGAATCAGAATGACATTACGCTCGTTCCCTTTAACTTCATGATACTTTCTCATCAGCATTATTCCGGTAAACTCTCCATGTGAGCCTGCTGCCGGCTGGCTCGTAACGCCTTTAAGGCCTGTTACTTCCTTCAGGATATTTTCAACCTTATATACAACTTCGAGACACCCCTGAACAGAAGTTTCCGGCTGTTTCGGATGGACACCCGTAAAACCGGGCAGCACAGCATTGTTCTCGTTCACCTTGGGATTGTATTTCATTGTGCACGATCCAAGCGGGTAAAGAGATTTATCGACGTGATGGTTCATATTCGAAAGTCGAACGAAATGTCTCATTGCCTCACTCTCCCCAATTTCCGGGAGACGAGCAGGCTCGCTTCTCAGAAGCTCGGAGGGTATCAGTTCATCTAAATTCTTTTCAGGAACGTCGAGGTCATTCAGCGTGTAGCCTTTTCTTCCTTTTTTGCTTAGATCGAATACTAACGGTTCTGGCATGATCTATATAATCCTATTCTTTAGGTTGTTTTTTTATAATTTTCTCAATTTCTCAGCAAAATAATCCATTTCGTCTTTTGTTCTCTGCTCAGTAACAGCGATCAGAATTGCGTTGGAGTCACCGATATCATCAAGCGGAATTCCGGCATAAATATCATCGTCGAGCATCCTGTCGCATATTTCTTCTGCACGTTTCGGACAGCTAATAACGAATTCATGAAAAAACGGCTTATCAAATTTCATTTTGAATCCGGGAATTGCACAGATTTTATCCGACAGGTAATGCGCTTTCTGCATACACTGTTTTGCTACTTCCTTAATTCCTACTTTACCCATAAGTGTCATGTACACTACTGCTTTTAAAGCGATTAGTCCCTGGTTGGTACATATATTTGAGGTTGCTTTTTCTCTCCTAATATGCTGTTCGCGTGTCTGAAGTGAGAGTACAAATCCCTGTTTACCGTCTACATCTTCTGTTTTACCGATGATCCTTCCCGGCATTTTTCTTATTAGTTCTTTCTTCGCTGCGAATATACCGAGATACGGCCCGCCCCAGTTCATGTCATTTCCAAGTACCTGCCCCTCACCTGTAACGATATCGACACCGCATTCACCAGGGGATTTCAGAATCGCGAGGGCTATCGGATTGGCCGATACGATCATCAGACCGCCTGCTTCGTGTACTATTTCCGAAAGCTCGGTAAGGTTTTCGATATTTCCGAAATAATTTGGGTATTGGACGACAAGCCCGGCAGCATCATCTTTAAGAAGACCTTTCAGCTGATCCCGGTCGATCAGCCCGTCATCACATGAAACTTCTACTATTTCGTATTTTCCGCCTTTACTGTAAGTTGAGAACACTTTCTTATAATTTGAGGGTATACTTGAAGCAATGATCACTTTCTTTTTCTTCGTATGACCAGTAATAAGCAGAGCCGCTTCTGCGATGGCTGATGCGCCGTCATACAGAGATGCATTACTTACGTCCATCCCGGTTAATTCACATATCATTGTCTGATATTCGAATATCGCCTGCAGTGTTCCCTGGCTGACTTCCGGCTGGTAAGGTGTATATGCTGTATAGAACTCCGACCTCGATATGACATGGTTCACCATTGCAGGGACATAATGATCATAAGCTCCCCCACCAAGAAAACTGATATTTTCGACATTGTTCTTACCGGCAATTTCTCTGATTTCCTTTACAATAGCCTGCTCGGATTTCCCGGGATACTCCATCCAGTCATCTGTTATAAGGTGCTTCTCCGGAATATTTGAAAACAACTCTTCGATCTTCGAAATACCGAGCGCATCCATCATTTCTTTTCTGTCTTCATCGGAGTTTGGTATATATGGCATTTTTACCTCAAATAATGCAATTTAAAAACTAATCACTTTTATACTCAAAGCTTATTTAAATAAGTTCTTTGTATTCGCCTGCCGACAGGAGGGCATCCACTTCGCTCATATCCGAGCATTTGATTTTTACAAGCCACCCCTCACCGTATGGATCCTGATTACATAATTCCGGTTTATCTTCAAGCGCTTCGTTGATCTCGACTATTTCGCCGGAAACGGGAGTATAAATGTCTTCAACTGCCTTGACAGCCTCCACACTGCCGAAAGCATCCCCTGCGCTGATTTCCAAACCCGCATCAGGGAGATCAAGGTATACTATATCTTCGAGCTGGTCCTGTGCGTAATCTGTCACTCCAAGGGAAATAATATTATCTTCAAGAACAGCCACCCATTCATGTTCACGTGTATATTTTAAATTGTCAGGGATATTATAATCCATTTTGTATCTCCTCTAATAATCCTGTATTATAATTGCCGCTATTGAATTGTTCTACGTTTATTATATTTAAATGGAAGGGTATCGTTGTATTTATTCCCTCTATTATAAACTCTTCTAGGGCTCTATTCATCCTTAACAGGGCTTCTTTCCGCGTGTTCCCATGTGTTATGAGCTTCGCGAGGAGAGAATCATATGTTGGCGGAACAGTGTAAGAAGCATAAGCATGTGTATCTACCCTTACGCCTGGTCCTCCCGGCAGATGGAAGCTTGTGATTTGTCCTGCAGAGGGCCTGAAATTCTTATCCGGGTCCTCGGCATTTATCCTGCATTCTACAGCATTACCGTCCAACACAATATCTTCCTGGGAGATCCCCATAGTACCTTCAGAGGCTATCCGGATCTGCTCTTTTATAAGATCAATCCCATAGACCATCTCGGTGACGGGATGTTCCACCTGGATCCTTGTATTCATTTCCATGAAATAAAAATCACCGCTGTCGGTCACGAGAAACTCTATTGTTCCGGCATTAGTATAATTCGCTTTTTTTGCGCCTTTTATTGCTGTCTCACCCATTTTTTTTCTGATCTCGGAATTTATTCCGGGTGATGGTGATTCCTCAATCAGTTTCTGATGTCTCCTCTGCACAGAGCAGTCTCTTTCACCGAGGTGTACAACATTTCCATTTTCATCAGCGAGGATCTGGATCTCGATATGTCGAGGATTGACAAAATATTTTTCAATATATATATCACCGTTACCGAAGTTCGATATAGCTTCATTCTGAGCAAGTTTGAATTGCCCCTGGATCTGTTCAGACTCGAATACGATACGCATTCCTTTGCCGCCACCGCCCGCTGAAGCTTTTAGAATTACAGGAAATCCCATCTCTTTTGCAATGCTTTCAGCTTCCTCAGGACCGGATACAACTCCTTCACTGCCGGGAATTACAGGAACACCTGCAGCTTTCATTGTCTCCTTTGCCACGACCTTATTTCCCATCGCCTGGATAACTTCTGAATCAGGACCTATGAACTTGAAATCGTTAGTCTTGCAGATCTCTGCAAACGTAGGATTTTCAGCCAGGAAACCATATCCGGGGTGAATGGCATCAACATTACTGATCTCTGCCGCTCCAAGAAGGCGCGGTATATTCAGGTAACTATCAGAGGAGGGTGCATCGCCGATACATATTGCCTCATCCGCAAATCTGACATGAAGAGAATCACGGTCAGCTTCAGAAAACACAGCAACCGATTTTACTCCAAGTTCCTTACATGCACGGATAACCCTTAGAGCAATCTCTCCACGGTTTGCAATTAAAATCTTATTGATCATATTTAAATACTATTCATTTATGAGCTTGATCTGCAGATCAGGCTTTTTTCTCATATTAATGTCTATAGGTTTGATCTTTCTGCCATTAGAATCATACAGCAGTCTCAGAATGGGCAGATTCAGGTCTTCTTCACTTACATTTACTACAACTCCCTTACAGTCTTTATACTTTCCTCCGGACATCACCTTGAACGATGAACCAACTGGATAAACAGGTGTCAGATTAAGCAGTTTATTAAGTACTTCCTGATTGAAATGCGAATAAGAACCGGATTTCATTTCTTCAATTGCTTCATCATGGGGAACCGCCTTCCGATGAGGTCTGTCCGAGATCAGGGCATCATAAGCATCTGCAACACCTGCAATTTCACCAAATAGCAATATATGGCTGCCTCCGTCAGTTCTTTTGATGGTATTCAATCCTTTGATTCCCCGTGGATAACCCGTTCCATCCTGGCGCTCATGATGCTGGTAAGCCAGGTGTGTAGACATTATCGGGAATACTTCATGGAGGAGTTCATAGCCAAGATCAGGATGAACTTTCACCTTTTCAAATTCTTCTTCATTCAATTTACCCTTTTTCTCGAGCACCTTCTCAGGGATAAATATTTTACCGACATCATAGAAGAACAATCCGACAACTAATTCGAGTATCTGTTTACGGTTCAGCTTTGAGTTCTTGGCGATCAGGATAGCTGTGATAATTGTATCGATCGTGTGGTAATACTGATAATTACCGGGAGTTTTAAGCGAGTTCACACCATTGTGATAGCTGCAAGTAATAACATCATCAATGATCTTATCCGCTATCCTGTTCGTACTGTTATATATGTTTGTCTGAGCAAATGCTTTCTTAAATTTGCCAGAACGGAGATTATCCAATATTTGCGCAGACGGTTTATCCTTGAAGTCACGCACAAGCTTATTGATATGCTTATATGACAAGTTCAGGTGCTTTACGGCTTCATACATGTTGTCATCAGAAATGAGAGTATCATATTTCACATCACTAAGGAACTTATCGGTCACATAAATAGAACTGAAACCAAGATCTTTGAAATGTTTGATATAGCTTTCATTAAGCTTAACACCTCGGTTCAGCAATACTTTATGACTTTCATCATAGACAGGCTGAAAAAGCTGCATACCGGTTTTAAGATTTTCAAGGCTGATCCGTCGCATTATGCTTTGCTCTCATCAATATAGAACAATGGGCGGTTGAATTCTACAGGCTCCGCATTTTCGACTAAAATCTCGACAATTGTTCCGGAAACCTCAGCCTCTATCTCGTTCATCACCTTCATAGCTTCAATTATACATAAAGTCTGGCCTTCTCGAACAACATCGCCAACAGATACGAATGGAGCTTCATCAGGGGCCGGTGCCCTGTAAAAAGTACCTACCATCGGAGAGCTGATTATATTATAGGGAGTTTCTGTTTTTTCTTCAGCCGGAGGTTCTGAAACAGGGGAAGTTTCTCTGGCAGCAGATGGAGCAGCACTGATCCCCGGTGTGGTGACAACCTGCATGCCCCCATTCTTCACTATTCTAACCTTGTGCCCCCACCACTTTGTAACTTCTATTTCATTTATTCCGGTTTCTTCGACGATCTTGATTAACCGTCTAATTTCATTTTCTCTCATATCAGATATTTTTTTTAAATTTAACAGAGGATTATGTGAAGACCAAAACGGCTGGTCGATCATGTAAATAATTTTAAAGAATATAAAATATAATTATAATAGCTAATAAATACAACAGTAAAAATCCCATAATATAGTCATCAAAATTTAATTTTTACCAAGCATTTTCTCCAGGTATTCTTCATCAATGATTTCTATTGAGAGTCTCCGGGCTTTATCCAATTTTGATCCCGCATCTGAGCCGGCAAGCAGAAAGTCTGTTTTACTGCTTACACTTCCGGTAACCTTCCCTCCTCTTGACCTTATCAATTCAGCAGCTTCTTCCCTGGTAAATCTATCCAGCTTTCCAGTTAGTACAAAGATCTTTCCAGCAAAGTTTTCATCCGTTTTCTCATTAACCTGACCTATATCATGTCTTAGATTGAATCCTGCATTTTCAAGCTTTTCTAATAGGATCGCGGTTTCCGGGGCATTTCCAAAAGTGATAATGCTTTGCGCCATTTTCTGCCCGATTCCTTCAATCTCAGTCAACTCCTCTTCCGGTGCATTTAACATCTGCCGAATTGAAGCGAACCTTTTTGCCAGCAATCTTGCGCTTGTAATTCCTATGAATGGAATTCCCAGTGCAAATATTATTCTTTCGAAAGACGTTTTTTTGCTTTCTTCAAGCGCATTAATCAAGTTTCGGGCGCTTTTTTCACCCATTCTTTCCAGACTTGATATTTGATCTGCTTTCAGGCTGTAAAGGTCTCCCGGATCATTAACCAGGTCTTTTTCTAACAACTGGTCGACTACTGCCTCTCCCAATCCCTCGATATCAAGTGCACTGCGTGAAGCGAAATGCTCCATTCTTCTTGCTGCCTGTGCACGGCACAGAATATTAACGCACTTTATTGCCGTTTCTCCTACTTCCTGCTCAAGCCGC
>JANQEH010000080.1 GCA_028278455.1 bacterium | reverse complement strand
AAGGCAATAATACTAAAGGTTTAAGAGGATTCATAATTGATATCTCCAGCAGGAAACAATTTGAAAAAGAAAAGAAAAAGCTTGAGGAACAATTATTCCAGGCACAGAAGATGGAATCAATAGGCAGGCTTGCGGGGGGAATTGCACATGATTTTAATAATATTCTTGCAAGTATACTTGGATATTCTGAGATGCTGAAACTTAAATTTCCCGATGACGATACTACTGAAGGTCATGCTGTTGACATTATTCTAAAAAGTTCTGAGAGAGCCGCAGACCTTACAAAGCAGTTACTGGGATTTGCGAGAAAAGGAAAATATAATCCTGTAACCCTTGATATCAATGATGTTATTAGAGAAACTGTAGATGTCTCTGAGAAGATCTTCGAGAAAAAAATAGATATATTCTTTAACCTTTTTGGAGATATTAAGAATGTTGAAGCTGATAGGGGCCAGGTGGTTCAGGTATTGACAAATCTTTTTATTAATGCAAGAGATGCAATGCCGGGCGGTGGAAAACTAATAATTGAATCAGAAAATGTATTTATTAGTGAGAGTGAAGCAAAAAAATATGCTCAATTCAACATAGGGCCTTATGTCAGAATCAAGGTTATAGATACCGGAATTGGTATGAACAACGATATAAAAGAAAAAATTTTCGAACCTTTCTTTTCTACAAAAGGAGAAGGAGAAGGGACTGGTTTAGGTCTGGCTATGGTTTACGGAATAATGAAAAATCATAGCGGTTATATATATGTTGATTCAGAAATAGGAAAAGGAACAACTTTTACTCTATATTTCCCGGTTTCAGATAAAGATCTTCACTCAGTGGAAGAAAGCGATGTCATTATAAAAGGAAATGAGACCGTTCTTGTAATTGATGACGAGGAGTATGTCTTGACTCTTACTGAGCAGATTTTGAAGACTCTCGGATACAAAGTGTTTGTTGCAAAAAATGGTTCCGACGGTATCGAGATATTCAAGGATAATCGGAAAAACGTTGATCTGGTTCTCCTGGATATGATAATGCCGGGTTTATCCGGAAGGGATACATTTGCTAAGTTGAAAGATATCGATCCTGATGTAAAAGTCATTCTTTCTTCGGGATACAGCAAGGATGGCCAGGCATCAAAAATTATGGAAGACGGAGTGTCGGGTTTTATACAAAAACCCTTTAAAATGAAAAGTCTGTCTCAGTCTATTTCGAAAGTATTAAAGAATGACCTTAGAAAATAAATTCAATTCTTGATACTTTTCTAATGTTAATAGAGATGTTTTCCAATAATAAATATACAATGCAAAATACAGGATACCAGGAATTTTTCCAAAAGTATCTGCCAATAATGGGATACAGTTGGCAGGGATTCAGGAAAGTAAAAAAACAGCTGTTTAAAAGACTGTCGGAAAGGCTCAGAAAACTTGGACTAGAATACATAGACCAATATGAAGAATACATTACTCAAAACAAATTTGAATTAAAGAAACTTGATGATCTGACATATATAACGATCTCAAGATTTTATCGTGACAGGGAAGTATTCGAGACAGTAAAAAACCATATCTTACCAGAAATATCTGCCAAAGCAAAACTTGAACAACGTGTTCCATCTGTTTGGTCTGCAGGTTCTTGTTCAGGAGAGGAGCCGTATACGATAAGCCTGATTTGGAATATGGACATCATGAATAACAAAAAATCTGACTTTACTATAAGGATAATTGCATCTGAAAAAAACAGTGAGTTAATACAAAGAAGTCGGGCTGCATGTTACAACGGATCAAGCCTGAAAGATCTCCCTGAGATCTATATTAATGAATGTTTTATTTATAAAGATGACAAATATTTCCTTAAAAATATATATAAAGAGGGAGTAGGATTTGTTGAACAGGATATCAGGACAGAAATGCCTGATGGGATATTTGATCTTATTCTGTGCAGATATCTTGTGTTTACTTATTTTTCGGTTGAGAAACAGGTAGATCTGCTTAGAATGATTGTAAAGAGATTAAGAAAAGGAGGTTACTTAATAACCGGTACTCACGAAAAAATTCCCATTATCGATCATGGACTTCTGGAGTTTAATAAGTGTATCTATATTAAATGCTGATCAAATCATTATTCCACAGTAAATGAAATGGAAGTCAAGAGATATTCATAATCATTCTCTTTAATAAATATATCCAGCCTGTATGAACCCGAAACCAGCTTGTTGATGTCTTCAATATAAGTCTGGTATAATTCGATAGTACCCTGATTGTGAGTCTCAGACCAATCACCGGATCGAATCGGATCATTATTCCTATACCACATATCCCTTATTTTCCAGTTATCACTATTTGAATTCTCCAGATCAACATAACAGTATACTTTTGAAATATCAGTGAATGTATTGCTTTTACCAGAGATTGTACCGCTTTCGATTAAGGAAGCTGCACCCGACTCAGATATTACAGGGATACTTGTCATATTAAAGCTAAAATAAGCTTCCTCTTTTCTGTCTATTGTTATCGTGTCTGTTATATCATAATAATCCCCGTATTCAGCCGGGCATTTTACACTTATTTTATGCGTTCCTGTCTGAATTACTGTTGGTGGTATTGGTGTCTGCCCGAATAGAGCATCGTTAATATAAATGTCCGCATTTTGTGGATCGATAGTATTTACCTGGATACTCCCCATATATTTGATTAGCGGGAAATGAAGAAAGACAGAAGGCTCAGAAATTATAACCTCTTCGATCCGGGATACATAATTTTCCCTGGTGAGTTTGAAATTGTGCCTCCCATATGTGATTTCCTCTACAAAACATGGTGTTTTTCCTACGACTACACCGTCGACCTTTACCTCGGCTTCATCCGGATTTGAAGAAATATGAACTACAGCTTTGGGTTTTTCTACTGCATCACCGGAAGTTGAGAGAACTCCGTCATCCCTCTGGCAGGCTGATGAAATTACAAAAATAAAAGACAGTAAAAGGAATTTAACATTCCCAAAAGAATTGATAGACCGGATATTCATAATTAAACCTGAGTCCCTTCACAAACCTGTAAAATCTATCTTACTATAAAAAAAATATCACGCAATGTCAAAGCATTTTTTTCTATCCCTGAAATTCATCTGGTTATATATTATGCCGGTTCTGATATTGATTGATTTGAGTATAATTGTTTCTTATATTATCATGATATTTTGAGCATTTGGTACGATCAAGCTCCATTCTGATCCAGATTTTACTCCAGCATATATTAGATATTTCCCCGGTATTAATCATATTAACTTTTAACCAGGTTTCGAGTATGAGAATGCCATTAATGCAAAGGATCAATAAAGTATCGATCTTTATAATATGCTTTATGTATATTCATATTTCATGTACAGCACCGGTAAATGAATCGAATCTGAACGAGCTGACCGATCCCGGGATTTTCGAGATTAACAAAGAAAAACCGCGTTCGACATTCATTTCTTTTTCTTCTGTTGACCAGGCGTTAGCTAACGATTGGGATGAATCACCTTTTTACAGATCATTGAACGGAACCTGGAAATTCAACTGGGTAAAAAAACCATCGGAAAGGCCGGCTGATTTCTATGAACCGTTATATAGCACGGAAGATTGGGGTGAAATCAAGGTTCCGGGAAATTGGGAGCTTCAGGGTTACGGAGTGCCGATCTATACCGATAGTGATTATTTATTTCCTGCTGATCCCCCTAATATTCCTTCAGATAATAATCCTGTCGGATCTTACAGGAGAACATTCATTATTCCTCGAACCTGGATTGGCAGACAAGTCTACCTGCATTTCGGGGGAGTTAGATCAGCGATGTATGTTTGGGTTAATGGGGAATTCGTCGGATACAGCCAGGGAAGTAAAACACCTGCGGAATTCAATATAACAGGACAAGTTACTTCAGGCGAGAATATACTTGCAGTTGAAGTGTACAGGTTCAGTGATGGAACTTATCTTGAAGATCAGGATTACTGGAAAATCAGCGGAATCGAAAGAGATGTCTACCTGTTTTCTTCGCCTGATGTAAATATAAAAGATCTATTCGTAGTTTCTGATCTAACTGATGGATACAGAAATGGCTCTCTGAAAGTAGAAATCCTGATTAGAAACTATACGGATTCCGATATAGAAAAATACAGTGTTTCTTTGTCATTATATGATAAAAATGGATTTATGATCAACGGAGCTTCACAAAAGCAGGATTTTGAAATGAAACCTGGAGGTGAGGTAACTCTCGAATTCGAAAGATATGTACCGGATCCTCTTAAATGGTCTGCTGAGAAACCGAATCTGTATACTGTTGTTTTGTCTCTATTTGATGAGAATAACGGACTGATCGAGACTGTTTCAACGAAAACAGGTTTCAGAAAGGTTGAGATTATAGACGGAATGCTGAAAGTAAACGGAATGTCTGTGTACCTTAAAGGTGTCAATAGGCATGAACATGAACCGGAAACAGGAAGGAGGGTTACAGAGGAATATATGCTCAAAGATATTGAGCTGATGAAGAAGTTCAATATCAATGCTGTTAGAACAAGCCATTATCCAAATGTTCCAAGGTGGTATGAGCTATGTGATCAGTATGGTTTGTACGTGATCGATGAAGCAAATATTGAATCACATGGTATGGGTTACAGCCGGGAAAGAACACTCGCAAATAAACCGCGGTGGAAGGAAGCACACCTTGACAGGATTAAAAGGATGGTAGAAAGAGATAAAAATCACCCGTCAATAATTATCTGGTCCCTAGGGAATGAAGCAGGAGACGGGGATAATTTTGTGTCTGCATATAATTGGATAAAAGAAAAGGACGCTACCAGACCGGTTATTTACGAGCAGGCAGATCTGAGAGAACATACAGATATCTTTGCACCGATGTATGCAAGAATTCCGGTACTGGAAGCATATGGATCACAGAATCGTAAAAGACCACTGATCCTGTGTGAGTATGCTCATGCTATGGGGAACAGTGTTGGTAACCTGAAAGAGTATTGGGACGCGATCTACAAGTATGATAATCTTCAGGGCGGTTTCATCTGGGATTGGGTTGACCAGGGAATTATTGCGGAGACCGACAGCGGTGAGGAATATATCGCTTATGGCGGAGATTTCGGCCCGCCGGATACTCCAAGCAGCGGAAACTTCTGTATAAACGGTCTCATATCTTCTGACAGAAAACCGCATCCTCATATATGGGAGGTAAAAAAGGTCTATCAATACGTCAGATTTGAGCCGGTTGATATTATAAATGGTAGGATAAAAATAACAAACTTATATGATTTTACGAACCTGAACGAATATAAACTGGTCTGGAACGTTATTGAAGATGGGACTACAATACAGAATGGCGAGGTAAATAAGCTGAATATTGCACCTCATGATTCAAGAGAGATAGAGTTGTGGAACAGGCAGATCATCGAACCGAAGCCCGGCTCTGAATACTTTTTAAATATTAGTGTGCTGTACAGAGAGGATACCGGGATGATCCATGCAGGATTCGAAACAGCCTGGGAACAGTTCAGACTCCCGATCTCGGTACCACGCAGTATGACTGAGCTGTCCAGGACTGAAATGCTATTGACAAGTGAAGTTGATGGAAAAATTCGTGTGTCTAAGGATGATTTTAACGTAACCATAGATCGGGTAACAGGAGTTATTGAATCGTATGTATATAAAAATACTGAACTTATATGCTCCGGACCTGTTCCGAATTTCTGGAGAGCGCCGACAGATAATGATTTCGGTAACGATATGCCTGTCAGGCAGGGGATATGGAAGAGTGCCGGGAAAAACAGGATTCCGGAAAAGTTTGAATGGAGGCAGGATTCGGACAGGGATGTACATTTTGAGATTATCTATGGCCTTCCCGGTAATTCAAAGCTGTTTTGTGATTATTTGATCACCGGAAATGGCGACATTACAATAACAAACCGCTTCGTTCCGGGGAGAGTCGATCTTCCTGATCTCCCGAGATTCGGTATGAATTTGACAATCCCGAAAGAGTTTGAAAATATGTCCTGGTTCGGAAAAGGGCCCCATGAGACATACTGGGATCGAAAAACAGGTGCGAAGGTAGGAATTTACAGCGGGAAGGTCAGTGAGCAGTATTATCCATATGTTAGACCCCAGGAAAACGGTAATAAAACTGATGTAAGGTGGGCAGCATTTACTAATATCGAAGGTACAGGACTCCTGGTTGTTGGTTTGGAACCGCTGAGTTTGAGCGCACTGCATTATACTATCGCTGATCTGGATCCGGGGGCTGTCAAGCTTTTCAGGCATACATATGATCTTAAAGAGCGGGATCTGGTCAGCGTTAATATCGATCACAGGCAGATGGGTGTTGGAGGAGATACAAGTTGGGGGGCTCGTCCTCATCCAGAATTTTCTCTTCCTCCTCAGGAATACATATACAAATTCAGGCTGAGAGCATTTTCTGTGGATGAAAATGATCCTATGGAATTAAGTAAATATAAATTTTAAAAAAAAGGGGAAACCGTTTTGTACAAAAACGAGTTGAAAAAAGGATTAGGTAAAAGCAGTATCTTATTTATGGTTATAATGTTAGGTGTATTTTTCTCTGGTTGTAAAGACGACTCTTCCGAAATTGATAACAGCCCTTTCTGGGAATTGCAGGAGATCGGTTCTACTGCCAGTCTGCGTGGTGTTTTTGCTGTGAGTGATCAGGTGATATGGGCCAGTGGAAGCAGCGGTACTTATGTCCGCACTATCGATGGCGGCGACAGATGGTATGTCAATACATATCCAGATCAACCAAATTCCATGGATTACAGGGATGTGCATGCATTCGACGAAAATTCAGCTATCCTTCTTAAAATAGCAAGCCCTGCAGTTATACTAAAGACGCGCAACAGCGGAATGTCATGGAACAGAAGGTATTTCAGGGATGATAAAACTGTCTTCTTTAATTCTATGGATTTTTGGGATAAAGATAACGGTATCATTGTCGGGGATCCTATAGAGGGCAGATTTCAAATGCTGTTAACTGATGATAAAGGAGAGACATGGTATGAAATTCCCCCCGAAAGAATACCTCCTGCTGAGCAGGGAGAGATGCAGTTTGCTGCAAGCGGAACTTGCCTGGCAGTTAGCGGAAGTGAGAAAGTATGGATAGGGACAGGAGGCAGCAATGCCAGGATCTTTTTCTCAGGGGACAGGGGGACTACATGGGAAGTGTTCGATACACCCATAGTTGACGGTGAAGGATCAAAAGGTATATTTTCAGTTGCATTTTATAATGAGAATAAAGGGATCATTGTAGGTGGTGATTACAGGGAGGACTATTCACGTACCGGGAATTGCGCCCTGACATATGATGGTGGAAGGACATGGAAGCTTGTCGAGGGAGAAAACAGTCCCTACGGATTTCGTTCATGTGTAGCTTATATCCCGAATACCGGTGGAAATGCCCTGATAGCCGTTGGAACCTCAGGGACGGATATATCAGAGGATGGCGGCATGTCATGGACTAATGTTGATACAACAGGTTATAACAGCATAAGCATAGATCCAAACGGTAGAACAGCCTGGGCAGTAGGCGCTGATGGAAGGATAGCGCGATCTTCCTTGCCCAACCCTGGAAAATATAGAAATTGATATTGAATTCGAAAGTTATATGAAGGGAATTATATTTCCTCTATTAGTATACTCTGTTATTCTGAATAGATTCCGGCCGGAGGCCTCAGACCAGGATTCAACAAAATAATAATCGGTGATCCCGATATTGGTAAAATAAAAGTTGAAACTGATCAGAGATCGTTTGAAACAGAAGAAAACAGCGGTACTCTAAAAAATAAATTCCAGGAGCAGTAATGCTTAAAAGGATCAACAGAAGGAATTTTTTGAAGACTATTGGGGCCGGAACTGCGGCTTTGTCTATGTCACAGTTTGAATTCTGCAGTCCCATAGCAGAGCAGAAACCCAATATAATTTTCATTCTTGCTGATGACTTGGGTTATGGTGAACTTGGTTGTTACGGCCAGACTAAGATCAGGACACCAAATATCGATAAATTAGCCAGAGAAGGAATTAAATTCACTCAGCATTACTCGGGCAGCCCTGTTTGCGCTCCGTCAAGATGCACTCTGCTTACAGGAAAGCACACAGGCCATGCTTATATCCGGGATAATGACGAAATGAATGAAAGAGGTGATGTATGGAGGGATAGAAGCATTGAAGGTCAGAGACCGCTGCTGCCCAACACGGTGACGATCGGAACTCTGCTTCAGAAAGCTGGGTATAAAACAGGCGCAATAGGAAAATGGGGACTCGGAGGTCCTACTGATTCCGGACACCCGAACAAACAGGGATTCGACCACTGGTACGGGTATTTATGTCAGAGAGTGGCGCATAATTATTACCCAACTCACCTGTGGAGAAATGAACAGAAAGAAATACTGGAGGGTAATGAATATTTTTATCCTCACCAAAAACTTCCTGAAGATAAGGATCCGAATGATCCGGGATCATATGAACCATATCAAGGCGGAACGTATTCGATGGACAAATTGACCGGGGAAGCGCTTAAGTTCATCAGAGATAACAAAGATGATCCGTTCTTCCTTTATCTGCCATTTCCTGTCCCTCATGTATCGATCCAGGTACCTGAGGATTCTCTGGATGAATATCTGGATGAATTTGGTGATAAACCGTACAAAGGTGAAAAAGGTTACCTGCCTCATATAGCCCCAAGAGCAGGTTATGCAGCGATGATAACAAGGATGGACAGGGAAATCGGGAAGATAATGGAATTGTTGAATGAGCTTGGGATTGATGATAATACTCTGGTAATATTCACGAGCGATAACGGTCCGACATTTAACGGCGGATCTGATTCCGAATTCTTTAACAGCGCCGGATTGTTCAGGGGACTGAAAACACAGGTGTATGAAGGCGGGATCAGGGTGCCTATGATAGCCCGGTGGCCAGGTAAGATCAAAGCCGGGAGTGTCAGCAATCACATTTCGGCTTTCTGGGATTTCCTGCCGACATTTACGGATATGCTCAATCTGGATGAATATAAAGAAACAGACGGACTTTCACTTCTGCCGACATTTCTGGGCGAAACAGACAGGCAGGAGGTACACGATTATTTATACTGGGAGTACCGGAGGCAGAATCAGGCTGTCAGGATGGGAGACTGGAAGGCTGTAAGGCTAAAACCTTCGGATAATATCCAGTTGTTTGATCTCAGAAATGATCCGGGTGAGAAAAATGATGTTGGTAATGATTTTCCGGAGATAGTTGAAAAGATCGCTGAAATTATGAAAAACGGCCGAACACAATCTCAGCATTTTCCATTGAAATTGCAGTGAATTTATTACTTGAATAGAATTTTCTATGCTTAATTATAATAAATATTTAACTTCTGTTCTAGTTAAGCCTGCAGGACCAGACTGCAATATGAAATGCAGCTATTGTTTCTATTTGGAAAAAGAGGAACTTTATCCCGGGATAAAG
>JANQEH010000201.1 GCA_028278455.1 bacterium | reverse complement strand
ACCTGCCCATTTCAGTTCGTCCAGGATCTCCGGCGGGGCTGCCATATAGGTACCTCCGCTGTTCGCCTGAGCATAACCTTTGTAGGTGTGAATCAGCATCTCAAGATTAGTTATGGCAGCATCAGCATTCCTGATTTCATCAATGAGCTGCAGGAATTCAGGTTCACTGTGATTCGATAGGGGGAGTGTTATCAGGGCATCCCCCGTAACAAGTATAGTTGTCTCTCCGTCGGAAACCTTATCAGGTGCGGTAGAACATGATAAAAAATTGAAAATAAGGAATACAGTAAGCACTATAAGGCGGGGTAATATTGCTTTCATAGTGTTGCCTTTCAGGTTGGTTATGTTATTATAAAGTAGGTAAATACAGAGTCAGGTCAAGAAAATTCTATCTGATCAGAGACAATAGTATTGACTAAGGTGATATTTATATATACTTTCACAGGATCAGAAAATTCAATTGACACAAGGGTTACGGTGAAAAAATGAACAACAAACCTGCCTGTCTTTTTCTCATTGCATTATTTTTCGTTCTATCAGCCTGCGCAGGCGATGAAGAGTTACCGTTTCCGGTTGTGAGATACGGATGTGAAACATTTGCGAATTATAAAGGGCTGGTGGCAGATTCATTGGGTGATCCTGAGAAGCTGAAAGTGGGACAGAACAGCGGCAAAGTCTACGTGATGAACCGTGACAAATACAAGTTTTCGAAGTATCTCAGTATTTTCGACTATAATGGAAAACCTGATAAGACAATCCAGGTTTTATATCAGGTCAGGGAGTCTTATTTCTTTGGTGATTTTTACCTGGGAAAAAATGAGGAGATAATACTGAAAAGCCTATCCAAAATTAAGATATTAAATGCTGAAGGAGCGTTTATTGATTCTGTAAAATGTGATTCGACAGGATTCTTGTCAAGTATAAATAGTCGAAACGAACTGGTTATGAATACTTTTTCAGATACAAATATGATTAAAACTTTTACATTAAATGGTGATCTTCTGAAAAAAGTGGGAAAAATTCCGGTTGGAGATCTGCATGTCAGGGAGAGAACAAGAGATTACATGGGTTTTCCGTTCGAGCTTAATGATGGGAGATTTTTCCTTTTTCAAAGGTTTCTAGGGAGTGTGAAAATCTTCAGTCCCGGGAGCAAACAGATTTCAGACCTGAGGCTTAATCTTCCGCAGAGCAAAGAGATGTATGGGGTATTGGACAATCCACAGGTTAGAAGAAAAGGACAGTACGGTTACCTTGTCTTTTTTCTCGATGTTGTATACAGGAATAACAGGTTTTATGTTCTAAACTCAAATGCTGCAGATACCGAGGGGATATTCAAGAACCTAAGAAGCAGAGATGCAATTATTTATGTTTTGGATACTGACCTTGAAATTATTAAGAAAATCCTGCTTGACGATGAACATTTCAAAGAAGTAGTCTTCAGCCGAAGATATGAGCAGGATCTTGGCCAGATCGACTTCGACGTTAACCGGGAAGAGGAGATATTCGTTGCTTTCGGTATCGAGCGCAAGATTTTGAAATTCTCACCGAAAGAGAATGTCCGCTGAATTACTTTGCTTCATCTATATGGCCGGTGTATACGTGTTCATCATGAATTGATTTCAGCCAATTGTATAGATACTTAGCATCCGGTGACAGGTTCTCAATTAATAAATCTCCTTCTTCCAGAAGAAGTATCTCCTCGTATCTATCCAGTCCCCTGATATTATCATGATAAACATAACACCTGAAACGAGAGCTTCCCGCGTCAGCCATTACATGCTGAGGAGCTGATAATTCACCTTTGCTGGCGTATCCTATACGTCCCATTTTGACAATAAGATCTGCTATTTCGATCTTCATTATAAATTCTCTCTGCAGGGAATATTTCTCAAGCAGATCTGTTTCCGAGTAGTAACCGTTTGAATTCGGGCGCCATTGATCTTCGATATCAAGATCCAACGGGGATTCGAACTTGTAAACATTCCCCTCGTTGTCTATATAGAAGCCGTAATGCATCCATCCCCATGCGGCATTCATGAACTCAAATTCAAAAAGGAATTTCTGCTCAGGGGATATTTCAGGATAGTTGATTGAATCGCTGCAGCTCCACAATAACACCGCAAACGCAACTACTCCAAAGATAAAAGATCGCATATTCTCTCCTGTTGTTTCTTTTAATACAAAAAGAACCTTAGATTATTCCCCGGAATTTTCAGTTTTCAACGATCCTGTATTCGTAAACGGTCATCTTGTTCACAATATCAACAATGAAGAACCTTTCCCTGTAGATTCTGATATTTCCCATTGACGGAAGAGCTATAGGGGGAACAGCAGGTGTATTACCAATCTCGGGCAGGGGGATCCTGCCGAGTAACGCCCCGTCGGTAGTATATATTTCCAGCTCTACCTGCTTATCGTCAAATTTCTTTTGGAAATCCTCTTCTTTCATATCCTTGATCGCTTTCTTTGTAAGAGATGCAGTAATCCATATCCTGTCCTTCGAATCGACAGCCAGAGAGTGAGAAACGAGGACAATATCCATCTGGTTTGTCGGTTTCGAGTTAACGTCAACCTCGACAGAACGATCTGCTCTGAATAACAGCTTACCACCGGGTGAATATTTCTCGATCTTGTTAAGGAAACTATATAGAATGTAAATATTATCTTTGCTGTCTCTCTCATAGCTGCACATTGACATAAACACATTAATTACAAAATCACCGAAATCCTCCAGTTCTCCCACACCTATACCTCTGTCCGGAATACATTCATTGTTCAGCACGTGAACAATCGGAACGGTGTTAATGTCATCATTGGGAAACATTACAGGGGCGGTCCTTGTCAGGTATTCTCCTGTAGATAACAGCCTGAAATGCGTGAATCTTTTTCCTCCCTTTAATCCCATTCTCAGCGACCTTATTAATTCCCCTTCAGTAGAAAAGATCTGTATTCTCTGGTTACCCATATCGCAGACAAATATCTTGTCGTTTGCTATATTAATGCTTGTCGGATTGTTCAGCTCATTAGGCCCCTGCCCGTTTCTGCTTATGGTCATCAAGTATTTTCCATCCGAACTGAATTTCTGGATCCTGTGGTTCCCGGAATCAAGAATGAAAACATCACCCTTGCTGTCCACTGCAACATCGGTAGGTCTGAACAGCATAAGGTTTTCATCATCTGTATCAAGTTCTCCGAATTTCCTCACAAATTCCAGCGAGATTTGCGGATCGTCTTTCCAGAGAGGAGATTTGTTGTGTATGATCTTTTTTTCTTCCTGAGTATTGATGACAGCATTATCGAAAGCTGTATCTGAGCTAATAAATAGAATTGATAACAATAGTATAATTGACAATGATAAAAGCGGTTTCATATCAACCTCCATGTATTAATAGAAGAATATTTACTATTGATATGACGCAATGGTTTATCTCAGTGTTGCGGGCAAAGACCAATATTTTATGATCTAAACTTTGAATTTCTCCCATTCACTGAAAAAGCTGCTGTTCCCAATTTCTCCACTGCAGAGAATATATGGATTATTTGTATCTGAATCCCAAAGGATTCCGTCAACCATATATTTACATTTCCTGCATTGTTTTGCAAAATCTGCAGTGGAATACCCGGTAAGGTCTTTTTCATTGACAGGGCAGTTTTCGACCAGGTCAATCCGTTTTTTTCTGACTACCTTTTTAGAAGAGACATTATCTTCGAATTCGGCAAGTATCATTTCCTCTTCTTTATTATATAGCCATGAAGTATGACTGCTGTCTTCAAGAAGATATTTTTTCAGAACGCTTTTTGGATTGCGGGATGATATTGTGGCTTTCAGGCTGTTCAGATCCAGCTTTAGTGTTGGTATTCTCAATTTTCTGAATTTATAGTATGTCCTTTTATCAATATCGTGTGTTACAATTATCTCCAGCTTAATAGCTTTACCCTCACTATATATAGTGATCTCCGGTATGGGGAGGAGCAGGCTTTTTTCAATTGTTACATTTTCAATATCAATAACCTGCTGCTGAGGATAATTATATTTATCCCTGCCGCAAGAGAACACATTGTCGGGTAAAATCATTTTCTTAGAGTTTTCCAGGATTTCCCTTGCAATATACCTTATCGTTGTATCCAATCCGTATTCACAGTCGGCAACTTCATAATGAGCAAAATGATGTTTTCGATTCCTCCCTTTCTTCGCGACAAGGAGATGATTACATGCAGGGCAAATGCAACCGCATTCAAGGCCGCTTTTTACCTTCCTGATGTTCACAAGTGAACCGTTTTTAAGACCATACTGGATCAATGAATCCATAATTACCTGTCCTGCACCGGATGGAAGTTTTAAAGGGATTATAAAATAAAAGTTTATTAAGAATATGATTCTAATTTTCGTAATTTGGGATCTCTTTAGTGGCTGATCCGATATTGAACAGCTGCTCAAGAAAGAGTGACATAAGTTTGTGGATTTTCAGAAGTATCTCCTGATCGGTGATCATCCCGTTATCATGATACACTATTGAATAAACATCATCAGGAAATTTTCTGTTAAAAAAAGTCCTCGTTCTTTTAGACTTAATCTGTATCGAACCCATTGACCTGACAGCTTCTCTTAGTCCGTTATCAGAAAACAATGATATAAGCTTAGACCTGTCGTTTCCCTGGATAAGAAATTCATTGTCAAAATCAGTCATTCCTACCTCAATATCCTTTATCCCGAAGAATTTTGCTAACCTGTAATATGGTTTCTTTCTGGAGATCTTAAAAGTGAAATTATCTGTGGTCTTGTAGTAAGTAGTGATCCGGGTATATACCTGGTGCGAGTATTGAGAGCTGACAGTATATTTATCAAGTATGATCTCCCATGTTTTATATTTGGTAATAACTCTGGGGCTTTTAGTTATGCTTCCGGGTACGAACTCAGACTTGGTCAGACGTGCGAACTCCTCCCATTTATCTGCTTTACCCCCGTTTTTTCTATTCTTAAAAAGTCCCATAAGAATCTTTTCTCTAAGATAATGCTAATAATATACGAAAAAAATAAACGCAAAGAATATTTTTTTGATTTGCACTGAAAAATATCCTGCATATATTTGAAAAGATAATTTATTTTCATATATTAAAATCATTCCGGGGATTTTTCTGGAGACCGGAATATCTTGAATGAAAATGGAGCGTTGAAGTTTACCTCAAATTATTATTCTACAATCACAGGAATTAATATGATTTCCCTAAAAAGAACCTGTTTGCTTTTAATTATAATTGTATTTGTTCTCAGTGCATTTATCCAAACAGCTATAGGATTTCAGGCTTATCCGCGGACTGAACTAACTGATAAGGTAGATGAACTTTTTACCAGGTATGACCGAAATGACGGACCGGGGCTTGCTCTTGGTATCATCAAGGACGGTAGTATTATTTATGCCCGGGGGTATGGGATGGCCAACCTTGAATATGATATTCCTAATACACCGCAAACTGTATTCCGGACTGGTTCACTGGCAAAACAATTCACAGCGATGTGTATCGCTATTCTTGCAGATCAGGGAAAGCTTTCGGTTGAAGATGATATAAGAAAATACATCCCTGAAATGCCGGTTTATGAAGCACCTGTTCTGATTACACACCTTATACGACATACCAGCGGTGTAAGAGATTATCTGACATTACAATCTCTTGCACTAAAAAGCGATGCAGATTACTATACAAATCAGGAGGTACTTGATATTATAACCTGGCAGAACGAACTGAATTTTGTTCCCGGAAGCCAGTATCTTTACTCAAATTCAGGATATTTTCTACTCGCTGAGATTGTGGCAAGAGCATCCGGAATGTCTATGGTGAAATTCGCTGAGAAATATATATTTAAACCTCTCGGTATGAAAAATACACATTTTCATGATAACAGAAATATGATTGTCAGGAACAGGGCATCCGGTTATTCTCCTGCTAAGGGAGGATTCAGGATCAATATGACCCAGCTGGAAATGATCGGTGATGGCGGGATTTTTACGACGATTGAAGATATGTACACATGGGACCAGAATTTTTATAAGAACATGCTGGGGAGTGAGGAGCTTATGGATGTTTATCTGGAGAAGGGTAAATTCAATGATGGCTCGCCTTTTTCATACGCTTTCGGGATCAGGGTTGACGAGTACAGGGGATTGAGAACAATTGGCCATGGAGGATCGTTTGTAGGATTCAGGGCTGCAAATCTACAGTTTCCGGACCACAGGTTCTCAGTCATTATACTGGCAAATACAAGTGCGATAAATCCTACAAACTTTTGCAGAAGAGTAGCGGATATTTATCTGGAGAATGAACTTTCTGCACCGATTGAAACTCAATCCAGAAGAACCCGGCCAAGATCGTTAAATAAAGTAGTAAACTTAAGTGTTTCAGATATGAAAAAGTTTACAGGAGAGTTTTACAGTGATGAATTGAAGGTTGTATACAAAATTGAACTTATTGATAACCGGCTCAAATTCACTCATAAAAATGCATCGAATTATTTTCTGCGTCCCGTGTCAGAAGATGAATTCGCAATTAACGGGATAAGGTTGAAGTTTCTTGAAAAGAAGAGATCCGGTTTTGAGGTATATGCCGGCCGTGTTCAACATATAAAATTCAACAGGATTAAATAATTCGTTAAAAGCAGGTTTGTTTGAGATTCAGAAAGTTGTCCATTCGAGCTTCCATGTTTCCGTTTCATCTTTCATCAGGCAAGCTATTCCAGCAGTAGGAAATTCCAATAAATCCCTTTCATAGTTTCCATCTGTAAGAAGAATAGCCATTCTTCCCATGAATGGCATATGGCCAACCAGCATTACATCTTTGCAGTAAGATTCAAGTTTTGCTGCCCAGACTTCCGGATCATCCATCGGTTGAAGATCGGATACTTTTTCGACTGTCCCTTTAAAACCGGTAACATCCGCAATGATCTTTGCTGTTTCCATCGCCCGGGGTTTGCCGCTGTGGAAAATATGGGCAGGTTTGATATCGTGGATGTCGGTCGCTGATGCTGCAGTTTTTTGGACTTCCTTTCCTCCGAAGCTGCTTAATTTTCGTTCAGGATCGATATGTCTGTTATTTGCAGTTCCATGTCGTACGAGATATAGTTTCATTATCAATCCTGTTCAGTCTAAGATATTCTAATTTAATCGATTATAACTGTATATTCGAAATATAGCAAGTATTTATTGAATTTATAACCGGTTTATGGGTATTTATGGAAACACGTTTCAACCTTTATACGTTTATTCTTTATAACCTGCAAAGTTAAATCCCGAGATAAATATTATGAAAATCCAGAATTCGATTTTTTTAGTGGCGATTTATTTAAAGAACATGATCTTCACATTACTTATTACTATTATAATATATTCAGGATCTGACACTGTTTATGCCCAGCAAATCAAGGCTCACAGGACTGAAGAAAGTATCGAAATAGACGGAGCTATCAATGAAGAGGTATGGAATGACGCATCAAGGATCACGAACCTGTATCAGCATCAGCCGCAGTATGGTGATCCTGCCTCAATGAAAACCGAAGTGAGGATGCTTTATTCGGATAAAATGCTTTATTTCGCAATTTACAGTTATGATCCTGAGCCTGATAAGATCAAGGCTACAGTTACAAGAAGAGACAGCAATGTTGAAAATGACGATGCAATAGGTATTTTTCTCGATACATTCAATGATGATAACAATGCATACTTCTTTATCATAAATTCGATCGGTACACAAAAAGACGGAAAATATGCCGATAACGGTAGAACTGAAGATAACAATTGGGATGGTGAATGGGCCTGTGCCGCAAAGGTGAACGAGGACGGCTGGTCTGCAGAGATCGCAATACCGTTCAGAACACTGAAATTCAATAATGCTCTGAAAGAATGGGGGGTGAATTTTGGAAGGGCGATCCCAAGAAACCTCGAAACAAGTTTTTGGATCCGGGAAATGGTTTCATCTTCGAGAGTATCTCAATTCGGGAGTCTTACTGATCTCGACCTCTCCGATATAATTACGAAAAGGTATACACTAATACCTTATGTCCAGTCAGAAACAGAAGAAGGAAAAGATCCGGATGGCAGGGCAGGATTGGATCTGAGGTACAGTCTTGCAAGCAACCTTGGACTGGATGCAACGATCAATCCCGATTTCGCAACTATAGAGGCAGATGTAGAGAGAACTAATCTAACGAGGTTTGAGATATCATACCCTGAAAAAAGGCCGTTTTTCCAGGAGGGAAATGAGAATTATTCAACAAGAATCAGGCAATTCTACTCACGCCGAATCGGTGAGATTCCCTGGGGGATGAAGATCAACGGAAAATACGATGACTGGAAGATAAACGCCTTATCCACAAATTCTGATCCGGCCACTTCAGGTGTCAATGTTGATGAGGGTGAGAAAGCTAATTATTCAGTATTCAGGGTGAACAGGGAGTTCGGTAATGGATCGAATATTGGAATGATCGGTGCTAACAGGTACTACGACAACAAAAATACAGGATCAGTAGGACTTGTGGCAACTCTATTCTTTACAGATGATCTGGGAATGACCTCTCAGGTAATTAAGAGCCATGGACTTGAAGATGACGGAACATGGACGTATTTTTTCCGCCCATCGTATGATTCCGAATTCTCACATTTTCACCTGAGGTATACTCATGTTGGTGAAGGTGTGAAAGCAAATATCAATCCTGTAGGTTATATTCGTGATGATAACAGGAGAGAGTTTGATACCAATATCAGAAGGACATTCTGGATTAACAGAAATGGGTTTGAATCTATCCAACCAAGTGTGAATTATAACAGGTACTGGAGTCAGGATGGAAATCTCAGAAGCTGGGAATTACGAAGCAGTATGGATTTTCGCCTGTTCAAAAAATGGTCTGTAGACATATCTCATGATGCAGATTATAAAGCGGAGTATCTGCCAATTTTTGAAAAAAACTTCAGGAATAGAATGACAGAATTAGAGATTGATTATGATTCGAAAACAGGTAAGGAAATCTCATTTAGCTACGGCAAAGGTTTCAATTATGACAGTGATCTTGAAGAGATATCCGGGAGCCTGTCACTGAAGATCACCGATGCATTGAATTTATATTACTCACTTACAAGGCTCTGGTTTGATCCGGAGACTGATGATGAAAGCTCGTGGAGACATTTTATCAGGTCAAACTATTATTTTAATAATGATATGTATCTTAAAGCATTTTATCAGTCAAGATATAAGGTGAACAGATACCTCGGTGATGTGGATTATGAACTTGATAGAGAAAATATTCAACTGGTATTTGTCTGGCGTTTTCTGCCTCCATTCGGTTCGATCCAGCTGGCTTACCAGGAAGGCGCCACAAGGATCACAGAAACTGATGACAGGAGCAAAACATTCTTTGCCAAATTCTCATGGGTGTTTTAATTCGAGCTAAGATTTAATTTCCAATGATTTTTACTAGAACACGTTTTCTGCGACGGCCGTCGAATTCAGCGTAATATATCTGCTCCCATGGACCAAGATCAAGTCTGCCGTCTGTTACCGCCATTGTCACCTGGTGCCCCATTAGTGTACGCCATAAATGTGCATATGCATTATCTTCACCGGTCAAATTATGCCGGTAGTCTTCCCCGGAGGGATGCTGAGGAACAAGCTTTTTAAGCATTTCCTTATAATCGTGAATCAAACCTGATTCAGCATCGTTTACATAGACAGCTGCCGTGATATGCATAGGATTCACAAGGATCAATCCATCAGTTATCCCTGAACGGCCAATTTCATGGTCGATATCCCGGGTAATGTTTATGAATTCAACTCTTTCACTGGTATCAAACCACAGGTATTCAGTATGTGTTTTCATGTTTATCTCTCCCGGGTAATAGTGGAATAAAACAGAAAAACCGGTATTAAAATATAAGATACCGGTTTTTAAAAAGAAATTAATTTATATTACATTTGATGGTTTTCAATTTCAATTAGGTCTTCGGCTTCATCGATTAAGCATTCAGCTATAGCTTCATCATAGTCATCAAACCAGTAGGCTTCAGGATTTCTTGCGCATACAATAACATTTGAATCATGAGTCAAATGGGCAGCCCTGTGGAATTTAAAGAATACATTATCATCATTCATCCCTAACACCTCTATCTTTCCGCTGGAATGCGACATGGCAAGGCGAGCCCTTTTTGCCAGACCGGAGCAAAGCCTGCGAGCAATGTCAAAAATCTCAATACACCTTTCTATCGGCAATGCATACGTATAATTGCCCAGAGTAGGTCTGCAGATAAACACATAATAAGGCGGAATCCCTGCGTTAGCAAGGGCATTGAATAGATCTTTCAATGTCTCGGGATCATCATTTACTCCTCTAATAAAAGGAGTCTGATTTGCTGTCATTATACCGGAATTATGTAGTAAATCGATTGCTTCCAACGAGATCCTTGTCAGTTCTCTTGGATGGTTAAACTGAGTCATCACATAGATCTTTTTTTCAGTGCCGCTGTATCTTGAGAGCATTTCGGGTAAATACTTATCATTTATTATCCTGAAGGGATCAAATGCCGGCATCTTTGTGCCGATACGTATAATATCCACATGATCGATCTCCCTTATCCTTCTTATTATCTTTTCAAGCTTTCTTGTACTTAAAAGAAATGGATCACCTCCGGTTATTAGAACATTATTTATCTCCGGATGGTCACGTATATACTCTATACCCGGGATAATATTTTTGAACACTTCATTATTTTGAGACATGAACAGCCTCTTCCTGAAGCAGAATCTGCAGAAACCGCCGCAAATATCACTGACAAGAAGCAATGCGGTATCTTTATATTTATGAGTGCATCCGGGAGCTGCACTATAATGACTTTCATTAGAAGCATCGAGATCCCCCCAATTATCCAATTCATCCAAGACAGGTATAATTATTCTTCTAATCGGATCTTCGGGGTCCTCCCAGTCTATAAGGGAAAGATAATACTCATTGCTGCGGAAAGAAAAATGTCTTGTAATATTTTTCAGGTTTTTCCGCTCAGTTTTGGAAAGTCCCGAAACCTTATCAAGCTTAGTAATATACTTTGGATTTTTCATTTGGACCTCCTTTCCTTGTTTGAGCCTAAAGGTGCCCCGGCGCAAATTTCCCCTTGAAATCGGGTGGTGAGCGATTTTCCAAAAATAAAATCTGGATAACACTTTCAGTTCTGATTGTCCGGCTCTCCAGTCCCGGACATCGGAGGAAAATCCTATAAAGATTTATGCAGTATCAACAATCGCAGTATCAGCAGATGACCAACTACCCGAAGTATTAATTATACTGAAAAAAAGAAAAATTCAGTTCCGAAGCACAAAACGTTGTACAAGTATAATATGATTTATATAGAAAAATGCAAGCAAAAAACAAGAATACCTCATGTTTCTGTTAATACAGTGTTTACGTATTCCAGCAGATGTCATCGGAATTTTCTGTTGAGATCAACTATGAAATGGAGAGCAGAAGCATTTTTATAGTCAGTCTTTTCATGTTTAAAATCAATATGAGTATACCTCGTTCCTAAGATGATATGATTCCTTAAATATCTATTGATTTTATAAAATTTAAATGCTAAAATGTTTAATTGTACCAGAAAATCATAGGAACTTATACTCGATATCTAACGGAGTTTTAAGATGGCTATAGTAACAATATTCAGCGGTAATTTCTGTCAGTCTGAAGAGATTTCAAAGGAATCAGCTTTCAGATTAGGTTATAATCTGATTACCGAGAAAACCCTGATCGATCTGACTGCCAAAAAATATCATGCAAATTCAGAAAAACTTGAAAGAGCAATGTACGGTACGCCTTCTTTTCTTAACAATATAACTCATGATAAAGAGAAACACGCTGCATATCTGCAAGCTGCAATAGTTGACCTGGTAAAAGAAGACAATGTGATATTCCACGGATTTGCAGGCCTTCTTCTTCCGGATGTTATATCTCACGTGCTTAAAGTATTTATTATAGCCAACAGAGATTACAGGATAGATAATGCTGTCAAGAATCAGGGTATTTCCGATAAAGATGCTGCGAAACTGGTTCGGAAGAATGATAATGACTGCGTTAGGTGGACTCATTATCTATTTGGCAAAGCATCATGGGATGAAAGCCTTTACGATATTGTTATTCCTATGCATTCTACGGAATTCGAAAAAGCTGTGAAGATTATTTCTGAGAATGTGAATAACGAAGCACTTATCACAACTGAGGAATCACGCAAGAAATTAGATGATTTTGCTGCAGCCTCTGATTTAAAAGTTGAACTGCTGATGAAAGACCACCTGGTGGAAGTAGAGAAGAATGGTGATGAATTGACAATATATCTAAAAAAATACACTATCAGATTTGACCACTACAAAGAGGAGTTAGAAGAATTAGTTGGGAATACACCGGGTGTCAATAGTATAAATATTAAATATCATCATTCTGTAAATCTTCCAAGCATGACAAGAAGTATTGATATAGAAGTTCCCTCAAAAGTCCTGCTGGTGGATGATGAAGTTGAATACATACACACATTGTCCGAACGGCTGAAAACCAGAAGCCTTGAATCATCGATAGTCTATGACGGTGAAGAGGCGCTGGATGTAGTCAATGAAGAAGAACCTGAAGTAATGATCCTTGACCTGAAAATGCCGGGTATTGACGGGCTTGAGGTTCTCAGAAAAGTCAAGAATACCAATCCTGATATTGAGGTAATCATAGTGACGGGACATGGTTCTATCAAGGAGAAGGAAATGGCTACCGAATTAGGTGCATTTGCCTATCTTGAAAAACCTGTCGATATTGAAGTATTAACAAAAACCATGCAGGACGCCTATAAGAAAGTGAATATAAGGAAAAACAGCAAAGAAGACTGACAGGCGCCAGATTGTTAAATGAATAGACAATGAAAGTCTTTTTGAAAAAATTCAATAAGATCCTCCCAGGTTTCTTATTTCGCGATAAAATCTCTCCTGAGAGACAGGTCAGATATAAAAAACTCTGGGCTTACAGCAGTTCCCTGATCTCTGTAGTTGCTCTTGTACCGCTTATTATTATGACAGTGATAAATATTCATCAGACACAAGATATTCTTGAAAGTGAAATCAAACAGCCAATAGCCACACTGGCAGCAAACGCAAAACGTTCATTCGAGTATAATTTCGAGGAGCGCAAAGCTGCTTTGAATTTCATTATTAAAGACAGATCGTTTGAAGAATTATCCGACGAAAAAACTCTCTCCCAGATATATTTAACCCTGAAACAGACTTTTGGAGGTTTTGTTGATATTGGTCTAATCGATTCCGACGGATTACAGAAGACTTATGTCGGACCTTATGATCTTAGAAATATAAACTATGCCGATCAGGACTGGTACAATGAAGTTAAGCTAAGAGATTCTTACATCAGTGATGTTTTTATGGGATTTCGGGGATTCCCGCATTTCGTTATCGCCGTAAAGAATGAAAAAGCAGGTGAAGGTTTCTATGTACTAAGAGCTACGCTTGATATAGAGTTCATAAACAGACAAATACAGTCATTGGATGTCGGATCGACTGCAGATGCCTTTCTGATCAACAGGGATGGAATACTACAGACTAAATCTTATTATTACGGAGATATTGAATCACAATACATAAACGATGTTCCCCGGTATTCACCCAGGGCGGAAGTGATCGATACCCCTACTAACGGTAACGGAGAATCGTTTATTATGGGATATGCTTTTATCGAACAGTCCCCTTTTGTCTTCATGATCGTTGAGAACGCAGATCAGCTTCTTCAAAGCTGGACAACCCTGAGAAGAGATATTACCGGAATACTGGTATCAAGTATAATTATAATCCTGGTTGTGATTTTCTGGGGCACGACGTATATGGTCAACAGAATCAGTGATGCGGATACAAAACACGATCAAATGGTCCATAATATGGAATATACCAATAAGATGGCTTCGATCGGAAGGCTGGCGGCGGGTGTAGCACACGAGATAAATAATCCTCTTGCAATTATAAATCAGAAAGCCGGATTATTCAAAGATATAATCCTTGCCCAGGATGAATATCCCCAAAAGGAGAAATTCCTTAAATTGACAGATTCGATACTGGATTCTGTTGACAGGTGCAGCATGGTAACGCACAGATTTCTCGGATTTGCAAAGAGAATGGATGTTCAGGTTACGATGATCAATCTGGAAGCCCTTTTAAAAGATGTCCTGGAATTTTTAGGTAAAGAGGCGATCCACAGAAATATAAATGTTGAATTCTCTTTAGGTGAAGATGTACCTGAGATCGAGAGTGATAAAGGACAGCTGCAACAGGTTTTTCTGAATATCATTAATAATTCTTTCCAGGCAATGGATGACGGCGGCGCCATGCTGATCGAGATAAAGAATAGGTCTGCCAGCAAAATTGAAGTAAATATCCATGATGACGGTATCGGAATCTCCGGTGAAAATCTCAGCAGGATTTTTGAGCCTTTCTTTACATCTAAAAAGGAAGGTACTGGTCTCGGATTATCCATTACTTACGGAATCGTAAAGAAACTGGGTGGAGATATAAAGGTGAAAAGCAAAGAAGGCAAAGGAACCAGCTTCAAGGTAATTCTGCCGCTGAAAGTAATTAATTTTCAGAATTAACAGGTTGAAATATGGAAAAAATGCGGGTTTTAATTGCAGATGATGAGATTGAGTTTGTTACGGCTCTTGTAGAAAGACTGAATTTGCGGGGGATTTATGCGGAAGGTGCATTGAGAGCTGACCAGGCTATGGTTAAGCTTACTATAAAGAAGTTTGATATTCTTCTTCTTGATATTAAGATGCCTGGGATGGGCTGTACTGATGCTGTTGACAGGCTGCTAAAGATCAGACCTGAAGTTAAGATCATTCTTGTAACCGGATATGGATCCTCAGCTGAGGGTGAGGAAGGTCTGGAACATGGAGCACATGACCTTATGGCCAAACCTATTAAGTTTGACGATCTGATAGAAAAAATGAATGAACATTATCAAGGTGGAGATGGAAAAGATCATGGACCAGAATAATAGTAAGATCGCCAATGAAGAAAGTCTGACATTTTTTGGCAGGATTACAGCCGGAGTTTCTCATGAAGTAAATAATGTTAATGCTATTATCAGAGAGCTCGCAGGTCTAATGGAAGACCTTTTATATGGGGCTGAACAGACCGGGCAGATAAACACGGAGAAGTTTAAGGAAATCGTGGTCAAGATCCTCGAGCAGACAAAAAGAGGGGAAAAGAATATAAAGAGGCTTAACCGATTTTCTCATAGCGTCGATGATCCACGGAAACTCGTGAATTTAAATGATCTAATAAATGACATTTCTGATCTATCCAGAAGGTTTGCGCGGCTCAAACATGTTTCACTTGTGTCTGACCAGGCAGATAATACCTGTGAAGTGCATACAAGTCCTTTTCTTTTACAATATGCGATATTTACTTGTATAGATCTATTGATCAATTCTTCAGATGAATATGGTACTATAGCTCTTAGTTTTTCCGAAAATGGAGATCATTTTGATGTGCGAATTTCCGGAGAAATAAAGAAAGAAAATGAACAGAATCCGGAGAGGGAAGATCTTGTAAGAAGATTAATGAATGAACTCAATGGGAGATATATTCAAGAGAAAGATGATGAAGAAAACGACGTATTAGTCTTGAAGCTGCCTAAGGAGAACGGTAATCTCCATTAGGTTGATTTAATTATTAATCAAGGAGGTACAACATGGCATATCAAAGAGTATTGCTGGTTGATGATGAGGTTGAATTCATTGAAACTCTCTCTCAGCGGATGGAGGCCAGGGGGCTGAAAGTTGATACGGCCACAAATGGTTCGGAAGCGATCAAGCTGGCTGGAGAAAACTACTATGATGCCATTATTCTTGATCTGAATATGCCCGGGCTGGATGGTATCGAAACCCTGAAAAAGATCAGGGATCAAAGCCCGGATTCCCAGATTATCCTGCTTACCGGTTATGCAACTGTCGAGAAGAGTGTGGAGGCTGTGAAGCATGGGGCGGTTGATTTTCTCGAAAAGCCGGCGGATCTCAATAAATTGATGAGCATTATCCAGGAAGCAAGTGATAAAAAGATGATGCTTTTCGAAAAACGGGCAGAAGATGACATTAAAAAGATAATGAAAAGCAAGGGATGGTAATATTATTCCAATTTGATTTCAGGAGGTGAAGTAATGGAAAAAGTACTTGTGTCTGATATAATGATTTATCTTGATGAATATCCTGCGGTAGCAAACAATGCTACTATATTGGATGTTATAGATCTTATGGAAAATTTTCAGATAGATATAAATAATTCCAAATCCCGCCCAAGGGTAGTCCTGGTCCTGGACAAACAAGACAGACTTGTTGGATTTATAAGGAGGAGAGATATTCTGAGAGGCCTGGAGCCTTCATTCCTTCAGAGCAAAATGCTGAAATATCAGAAGAAACTATTTGATATCAAAATAGATCCGGATCTTTCTGAACTGTCTTTTGAAACCCTGCTTAAAGAGTTGAAGACAAATTCCACAAAACCGGTTACAGAAATAATGATAAAGGATATTTTTACAATTAATTATGACGAGCACCTTGTCAAGGCTATCAGCCTGCTAGTGGAGAATGACATTACCTTTCTACCGGTAATGAACAAGGGAAAAGTTGTGGGGGTGATCAGGTCGATAGAAGTCTTCAGAGCATTAGCACAATACCTATTGTAATAAAATTTATTGATACAGGCAATTTGCATAATTAAATGATCATGACGTAGAATCAGGAAATATTCAGATGAGTGAATCCAAAAGACATACCAGTGTAAAGCTTGCTTCAGATTTTGACAAAAAGCGTTTGTTTTATATCTTTCTTGGACTGTTTTTATTTTTTATTGTCTATATTGCGCCTCAATTCCCGAGTGCGGAGGATCCCCAGGGCAGAATCATTGCTCTCAGCCATAACGGAAAGGCTGCGATCGGTTTGTTTCTGCTTGCGGCGACCTGGTGGGTATTTGAAGTAATACCGATCGGCGTAACGGGAATAATGATCGCGGTCGTTCAGTCCATTTTCGCTATCCGTGACAATCCCGATTATCCACATATTGCATTTATGAATTTTATGGATCCAAATGTGTGGTTTATACTCGGTTCAATAGTATTCGGACTGGTGTTCACGAAAACAGGCCTGGCAAAAAGGATGGCTTATAAAATGCTGATACTGGTCGGCGAAAAAACAAGCATGATCTACCTCGGCAGTTTTATAATGACCGCCTCTCTTACTCTGATTATGGCTCATACGGCTGTTGCTGCGACTCTATATCCTTTGTTTATGGCTATTTACGCTCTGTATGATGACAGCAACAAGCCCACCAAGTTCGGTAAAGGGCTATTTATCGGAATGGCCTTTACAGCCGGTGCGGGTAGTATTATTACGCTTCTCGGAGCCGCAAGAGGCGCTGTTGCTATAGGATTTTTTAAAGATATCGTTCAGAGAGAGGTGACTTTCTTTGAGGTTACAAAATTCATGTTCCCATTAGGCTGGATAATGGTATTCATTCTCTGGGGATACATGATGATTGTATTCAAACCCGAACGGAAAACTATACCTGGCCTGCGTGAAAGGGCTAAAACACTTTATTCAAGACTCGGCGGAATTACAAAAAATGAGATTCTCGCTTTGGCGATAGTTGGATCATCGATTGTGATTTTGAGTCTAAAATCCTTTTATCCCGCCCTAGAATTCCTGAACAAAAGCGCCGTGATACTTACAACAACAGTATTATTCTTCCTATTCAAGATTCTTTCGATAAAGGATCTTGAGGAAATACCGTGGAACATAATACTTCTGTTCGGGGGAGCGATGAGTATAGGTTTCTGTCTTTATGAGACGGGAGCAGCAGAATGGATGGCGATGCACTGGCTGGGCATGTTCCAGGAAGCAAACTGGTTCGTTTTCGCGATAGGTATCGCATTTTTCATACTTATACTGACAAACCTGATAATGAACGTAGCGGCTATTTCCATTGCGCTGCCTGTAGCCCTGATTATTGCGCCTTATCTTGGTGTAGCGCCTGAAATCATTCTGTTCCTTGCTCTGGCAGCTGCGGGTATGCCGTTCTTGTTTCTTGTAGGGGCAGCGCCAAACGCGATTGCATATAACAGCGGCCAATTCACTTCGGGTGAATTCTTTGTTGCAGGAATTCCTGCAAGTATCCTGCTGATGGTCGTACTGGGTATCTTTACATGGCTGATATGGCCGATGATGGGGATGCCGATATTAATAGGATAGTCTTAAAAATATTAAAGGATTAATAATGAAAAGATCAAGAATTCTTGTATTTACATTGACGTTTATTCTTGTAACGGCGACGCATTTTACTGCTTTCTCTCAAAAAAAAGGACTTAAGCAGATTGACAGGAAAGACCTATACACACACCTCAGCTTTATCGCATCGGATGATATGAAGGGAAGAAATACACCTTCGAAGGAATTGAAAATAGCCGCTCAATACCTTGCTTCCCATGGTGCAAGCTATGGTCTTAAACCTTTGACGCCCGGCGGATCCTTTTATCAGAATATTCCTTTAGAGATTACAACTATCTCCGAATCGGGTACTGATTTGATTATAGTTACGGAATCAGGCAGGAAAACTTTTAGATTTCCCGCGGATTTCGGAATGAGTTCCAACAGCAGTGCGAATGTTTCGGGTGAAATCGTATTTGTTGGCGGCGGCATTAGCGCTCCGGACCTTGGCTGGGATGATTATGAGGGAGTTGACGTAGAAGGGAAATTCGTTCTGCATCTCGACGGTGATCTGCCTGAAACGCACCCGATCAATAAGCCGGAGAACAGAATGATGCTTTATAACAGCTACAGAGCTCCCAGGCAGAAAGGCGCTATAGGGACTATAACTATACATGATGAAAGAAGAGAAAAAGACTACAGGGAAAAAAATCTGGATTTTGATAACCCTGAGCGGGGAGCAGTGATATGGGATGAGGAAGAGTATAAACAACGCCTGCTTGAGGCGGAAGACTCTATTCCGGAGAGACCTTACCTGAATGTTACTATAAGGCATAGTGTGGCAGCAGAGCTCCTCGGAGTATCTGAAAATGAACTCCTGAGGATGTTTGATATGATTGGGAACGGGCAGCAGGTTCAAGGGAAAAAACTGGATATGACCGTCGATCTAAATGTAGAAATAGAAAGAAAAAGAGGGCATACACGCAATGTAGTTGCTTATATCGAAGGTAAAGACGAGAAACTGAAAGACGAATACATATTGATCGGTTCTCACTATGATCACGTTGGTGAGCGAAGGGGTGAGATCTACAACGGAGCTGACGATGATGGCTCCGGAACGGTTGCTATGCTCGAGATAGCCCAGGCGCTTTCTGTCGAAAAACCGGACCGATCCGTGATTTTGGTATGGCATACAGGTGAGGAGAAAGGACTATGGGGTGCCAACTGGTTCGTAGAAAATTGTCCTGTGCCTCTGGAGAAGATTTCCGGGATGCTGCAGATGGATATGATCTCCCGAAATGCACCGGACAGTATTTATGTTATCGGATCACATTTCCTGAGTTCGGAACTGGACGAGATAAGCGATAAAACAGCAGATAAACAGGATCTCATATACCAGAGTGATTTTTATAACGATCCGAACAAGAGAAGGAATTTTCACAGGAACAGTGATCATTTTGCCTATCACAGGGCAGGGATTCCAGCGATATTCTATTTCTGCGGAGTGCATGAGGACCTTCACAGCCCGACGGATACAATCGAAAAATGTAATTTTGATAAGATGGAGAGAGTAACCAGGCTTGTATATGCTACGTGTATTGCCCTGGGGAATACGAAAGAGATCCTGAAACTCGATAACGATCCGAAAGTTACCCTGCGAGGCAAACACAATATCTCCCAAACCCGCCGGCGAAGATGAGATTAATGCTGGATTATCAAAGTATATAGAGTCGCAGAATATTATTGGATATATAGTAATAATTTAGGTCATGGAGAAAATTAACGGGGATTTCACGCCTGATACGAAAATTGTATCCCAAAACCGAATAAATTGGTAAGATGTCCCCTTATTTTGTGAAGGCTTGAAGCGTTAATAGCTCTAATAAAAATATCCAATAATTGGAGACAGGTTAAGAACAGAGTTAAAAGAGTGTACCCAAGATTTTATTCTACAATTGATATACCTTTAGATGACGATGAATGCTAAGTTGATATTTAGTCTTGTTTAAAAAGATATTTAACAACCAACACCAGACTCGAAAGAATATTGATTGTGGTAGTTGTAATTAATGATATTAATACACCGTCACTAAATTTTAACCACCCTCTCCCACTAAACACAAGAATTATAATTACAACCAATAGCCATCCGATAGTTGTAAAGAATATTCTATTTGCATAAGTTTTTCTTTCGGCATTGTCCTGGATTTTACCTCGTAAATCGGCTAAGCCATGACCAAAATGCAACATTTCATCTAATGTTTGTTCTGAAAGCGGTTTGTTTTTGTTCATCGCTTCCAATAGTGGATCACGAATTTGTTATAATTCGTGATCCACACTGCTTTTTTTACTCATTTTTATTGTTTGGTGTCCTTTAAAGACGTGAAGTAATTCAACATATCCCGATTATCAATTTCTTGATTCGCCGCAATAGAATATGCCTTAGACCAAGGAGAACCCGCATAGTGGGTGATTTCAGATAAATACATTGCATCATACCCACCATATACCTCCCAAATTTTTTTAGTTAAATCCAGAGAATAATTATCATGTAAATCAATCTTGGGAATAGTTGTTGTGAAATCAAATATTCCGCCATCTCCCAACTCAACTTTAGTTGCAGGTTTAGTAATAGGGCGATCTCCAAATCCTCTAAATTCTTGGTAAAGAAGTTCAATGACTGGTCCAAAACGCCAGGCAAGTATGGGTTCATTAAATAGCTGTTGACCACCAGTAAGTGCCAAGTGCCAACCTTGGGCGAAGTATACAA
>JANQEH010000194.1 GCA_028278455.1 bacterium | reverse complement strand
TGGTTCAGGTCATGCGCTTCATGAGATCTTCTGGAACAACCTGTCACCGAACGGCGGGGGAAAACCTACCGGCGATCTTGCAGGTGCGATCGACAAGACCTTCGGCGATTTCGACAAATTCAAGGCACATTTCATGGCATCCACAAACCTGATCGAAGGCAGCGGCTGGGGAATGCTCGCATATAATACCCTGTTTGACGAGCTGACGATACTCCAGGTGGAAAAACACCATGATGTAACACAGTTCAGTGCTGTACCATTACTAATCGTCGACGTTTGGGAACATTCGTATTATCTGAAATATCAGAATAAGCGTCCAGCGTATGTCGAAAATATTTTCAATATTTTCAACTGGGATGATGTAGCGAAGAGATTCGCAGCAGTTGCAAAATAACGATTTTACTCAACAAATGAAGAAGGCTTCCAACGTAGAATGGAAGCCGTATCTTATTTGTTGAACACTCTAAATCAGAAACCTAACGCCGGGAACAAAATTCAGTTTAAACAAGTAATAGATAATAATAGTAAAGAAATAATAAATTTTACTTGATTTGACATTAAAGTATGCCGATATTATAATTTATACAGGCTCAACCTCGAAAGAGATACTGGAGCTTAAGATATGCAGCCCTCCCTTATTTAGGATTGGGGCTGTTTTTTTTGATTAACTTCATCATAAAAATCATCAATTACCCAGATTTTATCACACACTTTTTTTAGATCTAGGGATAATCTGCTTTGAAATGATGTCACCTCGATTTTTAATCCCCTTTTACGGCATTCTTTAACAGCGTATATATAGTCTTTATCACCGCTGATTATTATACCAGTATCAAATTTCCCCTCAAGAGCCTTTACAATGAGCCTAGTTGCCAATGCAACATCTAAGCCTTTTTCCCGGGCTTTTCTTTTTGGCGGATAGTGAAGGGGGATTTCAATTACTCTTATTCCATTTTTTTTCAGGAAATCTCTGTATTTAATTTTTTTGGCAGAAGGTTTTCTAGGCATTGATATAAAGTAATAAACCGATCCTAACAATCTTTTATCATTTACCTTTTTAATTAAGGCAAGCAAATCAAGACTCCAATCTTCATTAAGTTTTATTTTAAATTCTTTTGTACCATAATGAAGATTTGCACCATCGATAAATATCATGGTTTTTGGTTTTATTGTATTTCTCAATAGCTTATCCACAATTGTTATTAAAATCATTTAATACATTTATTAACACTGACTGATATCGTCTGGATCAATAGGAATACCTTTTTCCAAATAATTTTCTATTGCTGAGCATAGATTTCCAGCTATTGTACTAATGATATTAAATCGAAGTACAATAGGATGATCATCTCCAAATAAATTTTTTAAATGTTTAAGCTCTTTATCAATAACACATTTTTTTGCCATGTCTATAGCTATTTGTAGATTATCACGTTCTTTTTGAGCTTGTATTTCAACAGCTTTCTTGATTATCTTAATCACTTCGTCTAATATCGCATCACGATGTATATTAGACTCTTTTGATGAGCTTAGTATTGAATTATATGCATTAATATTAATAACAAATGACTTTCTGATAGAATATAATTTTGATTTCTGCCCTTCATATCTTGCTAACGCTGCGGCCTGATAAATAACGTCTGGTACTTTTGAAATATATTCAAAGATTTCTTTTGGTCCGATATTGAAATTTTCTGATAACCATTTCAGAGAATTATTAGCTTCTTTTGATATTTTAAAGGTGGTTCTTGTGGATGAAGCACTTCCTTTTAAAGATAAAAAAGCCTCTTTTTCATTAATTTGGGGGATATCTTTTTTCTTGTTCTCAGGTTTCATAAGATAATCACCTTATTGTGGATGTGTTTTTTGCACCAAAAAAATAATAAGATATTTAGTAGTCAAGTATTATTTGATGATTTATGTGCATTGTTAAGTGTTGTGTTTAAAATTGGAAGGAATAATCAATAATCTTTTCTAATCTAGAGGAGAAATAGCATTTACGATATTTAATAAAAGAGAGAGAATGTGACTGTTATGCAATATTTCCTCCCACCTTGATGGGAGTTATTTATAGGATATTTATATTCTCTATCGGATCATAATCATTTTCCTGGTTGTCATGAACTAGCCTGTGATCAGCCTGTATCATTTTAAGGAGTAAATTCCGAGTAGATGGTTCGGGATCAAAATCCGAGCTTCTCGAATATGCTATCACAGGTTTCATACCACGATCAGCAGCAACTGCAATAAATCCACTTGGTTGGAAATTCAGTACAAAGCGAGTATCCTGTTATTTTCACCCGTGATCACATATTGTCCACGTACAGGATCTTCAGATACAGTGAATATTACAGCCCTGTAAAGAGCGTTTGATTTGTAAGTGTCAGCCTGCTGTTCCATGACCGAGCTGCTTCTATAGCCCCGTTCAGCGTTATTTCCTGCGAAAACGAAACTGAAGCGAAAAAAAGAAGCTGAATAATTATTACTCAAAATATAAATTCTGATCTCATCCTCATTTTAACTGTCCTGTACCCAATTTTTCATTAGTCTTTTTAAACGAAATATTGTCTTCATCATTAATGTTTATTTTATGCGTCTTTCCCCTGAAGAATCTTTATAAAGATCGATTCCCTAAATTTTTACTGTCAGGTAAACAGGTTCTTCTTTTCTGTTTTCTGTTATTTTATTGAATATACCTGAATTATTATCCCCTGTTACCCAAACCTCGAGTCTGAATGTTGTCTTTGAGTCTGATATAACGAATTTTTCATAGGGAAGCTGCGGATATTCATTCCGGTTAAAAACACTTTCGTAGTCAATATATCCTATAACCTTAGCGATTTCATTTTCACAGGGTAGCATTTTAACTGCCTGCCCCGGCAATTTGCAGTACTCTTATAATTCAGGTATGGATATATACTTGTCAGATGATGAATTGCAACCGTTGAATATGCTAAACAATAACAGTAAGAATATATTAATAATAGAATCACGCATAGCTATTGCGGCACAGTTCCAAAAGTGGTCTTTAAAATAATCTATTTTTTTATTAATCGGCAGGTATAGTATATTCTTTTAATTGGGTATTATATAATACGTATTCAAGGTAAGTTTTGGGTAGTTTTACAATTGTTGATTTTCAATCAAAAAATCGTATAAAAATCCACATTCCTTTAATTTCTTATCAATAATTATTTACCGGCTTTTCTGAAGGATTCAGAAATATTATAAAGGTAACTCATTATTCTGTAACAAGATGTCAAATCCGCCAATGAAATATCGAAAATCTGGTATACTTCTTGCCGTTTTATCAGACAATGAAACAACTGTGTGGAATTGATGAATTTGGAACAAAAAACTGATCAAGAAAAGATATGATGAATAACGGTTTAAATAGCAATGGAAGAATACTCATTGTTGATGACGAAGAAGAGCTCAGGAGGATGCTGAAGATCTATCTTGAACATCTTGGATATGATACAGTTGTGGCTGAGGATGGTGAAAATGCCCTGGAGATATTTAAATCGAAAAAAAGAAAGTTCGAACTCGTTCTGCTGGATATAAAGATGCCCAGGATAGGTGGAAAAGAAACTACTCAAATGCTGAAAGAGATTGATCCTGACGTACAGATAATTCTGACAAGTGGTTATCCTACAGATGAAAAATCAAGAGAATTGATACGCTCTAACATAGTGGATTTTCTTGAGAAACCTTTCACATTGGCAGATCTTTCTAAAGTGATCACTTCAAAGCTTCATAAATCCAGTGTGAATGCATAGAATATTAGTTATTTGAAATGTTTACCCCAAGCTTTGATTCTCGAATCCGTTGACCGCTTCAAGGGAGTGGGGGAGGTTAGCTGACTGCCTTAAATGGTGCTTAGGTGGTGAATTTAGCCGGAAGCCTGAAAAGTGATGAATAACAATTTCTCGGCTAAAATTGCAGCTTGAACTGCCGGTCTGATGCGATAATGATGATAAACCTGAACCGGGACCGGTATTGCTTAATATGATGATCGTATGAATAACAAGTTGCAAAATCACATTATTAAAGGTAAAAGTAATCAACCTCGCTCCCTTTCCTTCTTTCCAATATATACTTTTGATACAATGTTAATTTTGTGTTAATTTTACATGAATTAAATTGTATGCTTTCCTTTTAGCATTGAAATAGCAGGATTATTTACTTAATTTAAAGATTTCAGTATATTTTTGTGAAGATATGATGATTGCGTCATGAATGTCTAAAGTATATTCAAGGGAAGGTATGAGCAAATATATTGCAATAATTGAAGATGAACCTGATATTAGTAATCTTGTCGCCCTCCACTTAAAGAAATCCAATTTCGAAGTCAGAGAATTCGTCGATGCCGGGAGTTTCATGGAAACAATTGAAACAAAGCTCCCGGATCTGATAATACTGGATCTGATGCTTCCTGACGCAGATGGACTCGAACTATGCAGACAACTTAAAAACAGCGGCGGTTTGGTATCCTCGATACCGATAATTATGCTTACGGCCAAGACAGAAGAGATGGACAGAGTCCTTGGCCTTGAGCTTGGAGCCGATGATTATGTTGGGAAACCATTTTCCCCGAAAGAACTTGTTGCAAGGGTGAAGGCTGTTTTGAGAAGGTCTGTTGAGTATAAAGAACCTGAGAAAATAAAAGTCGGAAACAAGATATTAATTGACTCCATGAAATACCAGGTAACTGTAGACGGTGACCTGGTAAATCTAACCACAACGGAATTCAAAATACTTGAAATATTGGCCTGTCGTAAAGGTAATGTTTTTTCAAGGGAGCAGATCCTCAACTCTCTCTGGGGAAGCGATAAAGTTGTCATAGACAGGACCGTGGACGTCCATATCAAGCATCTCAGGTCAAAGCTTGGTGAAGAAGGAAAAATTATAAAGAATATCAGAGGGATAGGATACAAAATTGAAGAATGAAAAGAACTATATTTACAAAACTCTTTAGCAGGTATCTGTATTTAATTATCTTGCTCGCGGTTTTTATACCTCTTTTCGCATTTAACACACTTAGAGATTACCATTACAACATTCAGGGAAAAAGACTTGAGAAGATCGCTGTATCGGTAAGATACTCTATTTATCCTTATTATACGGATAACAAACTTTCATCAATCAACGATTTCGTAAGAGATATAGCTGAGGATCTCGAGCTTAGAATTACAATTATCAATACCGATGGTCTGGTTGTCGCAGATTCTGAGCGTGATCCTGAGACTATGGAAAACCATGCCAACAGGCCGGAAATAATCCAGGCGCTTGAAGAAGGTAAAGGAGAATCGATAAGGTATAGTGAAACCGTAAACAGGGAAATGATGTATTTCGCACTTCCTCTCATTGAGGGAGATGAAGTTCTTACGGTGATAAGGATTAGCGAATTTCATGAGAATATCGAGCTGCTTCTTGCAGATCTACGAAGAGATATAGCCAAGTCATTAATGTTGATACTTCTTGTAACAGTACTGGTATCATGGATCTTTGCAAGGTCGCTCTCATATCCGATCAGGCAGCTTGCCGAAGCGCAGGATAAAGTAGCTTCGGGAGATTTTAATACAAGGATATTCCTGAAAAAGGATGATGAGTTTAAGCGGCTGATGGACAGTTTTAACTCTATGGCAAATGACCTGAAGATTCTTTTCCATGAGGTTACAAAACAAAAAGAAGACCTTAATGTTATTCTGACATCGATAAATGAGGGATTACTCGTACTGGATAAAGAGGGCAGGGTAATTCATTATAACAATAGCTTTCTCGAATTCTTCGGATGTGATAATATAAGCAATAAACATTACTGGGAAATAAGCAGAAATTATGTATTTATCGAACTTTTGAAAAATGCAGAAAGGGAAAAAAGGTCTTTATCAACTGAGATTGAATTTAATAACAGAGACTTGCTTTGCAGTATTACATATCTTGCAGTAAAGGAGGAGTTGATCGTTGTTATCTCTGATATATCCGAAATAAAGAAATTCGATACAATGAAGAGAGAGTTCGTTATAAATGCTTCTCATGAATTACGTACACCTCTTACTGCAATTAAAGGATATATCGAGACAATGAAAGAAGAAGGTAACGGCCTGAATAATCAATACATCGATATTATCAACAGGCATACAGACAGGCTTATTACCCTGGTGGAAGATATTCTAGAACTTTCTAAGCTGGAAAGCCGGACAGGTATAATTGAGACTACCGGGATTGATATTAAAAACCTGCTGCAGAATGTTATTAAACTGTTTGAACAGAAGCTAAAGGATAAGGATTTCGGTGTGAATCTGATATTTGATGACGGGCCGGAGAAAATAGAGGCGGATGCCTTCAGGTTGGAGCAATTATTCATAAACCTTCTTGATAATGCAATTAATTATACGGAAGAAGGAGAGATCAACATTACAGTTAGCAGGAAGGGAAAAAATGTTGTGTTCTTTCTCCAGGATACTGGAGTAGGGATCCCGGAAGACCACCTCCCAAGAGTATTCGAAAGATTTTATGTTGTCGATAAATCCCGGTCGAGAAAACTCGGCGGAACAGGTCTGGGACTTTCTATTGTTAAGCATATTGTGCTTCAGCACCACGGCCAGATTAATATAGAAAGTGAGCAGAATAAAGGAACGACAGTCAGAATTGAACTACCGTTAGAGCTAAGATCGATAGAATTAACAGAAAATTAACAGAGAATTAATATTAACTTAATATAGGAGTTGTTATTTACCCGACAGCTCAAAATTTAATTGATAGATTTCTCACCCGAATATATTATTGAACCAAATTTGAAATTAATAAAATGGAGTATATGGTATAATGAAAATCTTAAGTGTGTTAATTGCTATCATATTAATTTTCCCGATTGTATATGGTGATTCAGCATCGGCACAGGAAACAGAATTGCTCGGGGCCGGCGCGACATTTGCATACCCCCTGTATTCCAAGGTGTTTAACATTTACTACAAGTCCTTCGGAGTCAGGATTAATTATCAGTCAATCGGTTCCGGAGGCGGGATAAGACAGATGATAAACAAAACAGTGGATTTCGGAGCGACCGATGTTTATATGACTGAGGAGGAGCAGAGAAATGCAAAGGCTGAAGTTTTGCATATCCCGATAGTCCTCGGTCCGGTAGCTGTCACATATAAACTCCCTGATAATCCTGAAATAAGGTTGACTCCGGAAGTCTTAAGTAATATTTATCTTGGTAATATCAATAAATGGGATGATCCGGAGATCCGAAGACTGAATATGGGAATTGTACTGCCGGATATGGATATAATTGTAGTGAGGAGATCTGACGGCAGCGGAACAACAGCGATCTTTACGGATTATTTAACAAAAGTGAGCGAGGAATGGGCGCAGAAGGTTGGTACAGGAAAATCTGTAAACTGGCCATCGAGTCTGGGAGCAAAGGGAAATGAGGGAGTTTCAGGACTAGTAAAGCAGATACCCGGAAGTATCGGATATGTTGAACTGGCCTATGCAGTACAAAATTTAATGCCTGTTGCACGGATACAGAATAAATCAGGAAGATTTGTGGTACCGTCAATTGAATCTACCAGCCTGGCACTGAATATTGAGATACTGAAGGATACGAAAATCTCTTTGACGAATACAGATGCTGTGAACGGGTATCCGATTACAGGATTGACATGGGTTTTAATTTATAAGGAACTAGAGAAAGTAGAGCGGGATATCAGCAGGGCTGAAGAACTGGTCAGGTTAGTCTGGTGGATGATCCATGAAGGACAGAAGTATGCAGAAGTTCTCGACTATGCACCGCTACCGAAAGAGGCAGTTCTGATAGCTGAAAATATACTGAAGACGATCACATATAATAATGAGCCTGTATTTAACAGGATAAACAGATAAAAAAATATCAATAGATCCGGCAAGTGTGAAAAACAACGCCCCGTCAAAATATACTTTTGTCGAACTAAGTTTCGAAAAACTGCTTAATATTGCTTCTTCAATAACTCTCTTTTTGATCGGGGCAATTTTTATTACTATGTTTCACTCGTCCTTGCAGGCGATAAGAGAATTTGGAATTGGATTTATTACAGGATCACAATGGGATCCTGTTGCTGATATCTTCGGAGCTCTGCCGTTCATTACAGGTACTTTACTTACATCATTCACTGCACTGATTATCTCAATGGTATTCTCTCTATCGATATCTATATATATCTCCGAATATCTCAATAATGGTATGTTCAGATCTTTTTTAAAAAGCCTGATAGAGATAATGGCGGCTATACCATCGGTGATATACGGATTCTGGGGGCTTATATTTCTCGTTCCCTTAATCAGAAACCTGGAAATGAAAATAGGTGTGATGCCATATGGAGTAGGTATCTTCAGTGCCTCATTAGTACTCGCTATTATGATTATTCCTTATGCATCGGCGATAATTTATGAAGTGATGAGCATGACTCCCAAGGATATTAAAGAAGCAGCATACTCACTTGGGGCAAATAAGTATGAAGTAATAAAGAACATTATTCTGCCTTATGTCAGAACAGGTATATTTGCAGGAATATTTCTCTCACTGGGCAGAGCTCTGGGTGAAACCATGGCTGTTACAATGCTGATCGGTAACATGAATATCATACCTGAGAATATTTTCAGCCCGGGAAATACACTCGCAAGCGTAATCGTAAATGAATTTGCCGAAGCATCAGGCGATCTTTATTTCTCAACATTGTTTGAGATAGGCCTAATACTGTTCCTGATAACATTGATAATAAATATGGCAGGCAGCAGGATTATAAAACGAATGTATAGACCGGCGGGTGAGAAGTGATCCCGGAAATGGAAAAATACAGGATTTATAAGAACAGATTATTCAGCGCTGTAATAACCATTCTTACAGTCATTTCCATAGTCCCGCTGATATATATACTGGTTTTGATAACTATGAAAGGGATCGGCTCTATTAATTGGGATTTCTTTTTTAACGTTCCTGCTCCGGTTGGTGAAGGACAAGGAGGTATATCCAATGCCATTTCAGGGACGTTTTTACTTATCATTCTTGCTTCCTTTTTTTCGATTCCGGTTGGATTGCTGACGGGAATCTTTTTATCAGAGAGGGCAGAAGGCAGGTTTTCATACTGGGTTAGGGTGTCTGCCGATATTTTACAGGGTATTCCTTCTATAGTTATCGGTATAATAGTCTATATATGGTTTGTAAAGCAGACTGGCGGTTTCAGCGCCCTTGCCGGAGGTATTTCACTGGCTATAATGATGCTGCCGGTTATTATAAGAACTACACAGGAAACTTTGAACCTTGTTCCCGACAGTCTGAAAGAAGCATCACTTGCGCTTGGAGTGCCGTATTCGATCACAGTTCTGAAAGTTGTTATTCCGGCAGGGATTAGCGGAATCGTTACAGGTATTCTATTGAGTATATCCCGTGTAATTGGCGAAGCGGCTCCCTTACTTTTTACGGCATTCGGAAATCCATTTATGAATATGAATATCTTTAAGCCTGTGAGTGCGATGCCTTTGATCATTTTCAAGTATGCTATCAGCCCATTTGAAAATTGGCAGAATTTAGCCTGGGGAGCTTCTTTTATACTTATAGTTTTTATTCTGGTGCTAAATCTATTTTCAAAGTTTGTTACGGAGAAATGGAAAACTCAGTTTTGAACATAATGGACTTTTCAGCGTATTATAATGAAAAGAAAGTCCTGGGTAATATTAATCTTGATTTTGAAGCGTTAAATGTAACGTCGATCCTCGGGCCTTCCGGCTGTGGAAAAACAACATTAATCAGGTGTATAAACAGGATGCATGAACTTGTGCCCAAGACGAGAATCCAGGGTCAGGTTTTGCTAAACGGGATTAACCTTTACAGTATGCAGCCCGAGATAGTCAGAAAAAAGATTGGCATGGTATTTCAGAATCCCAATCCGTTTCCGAATATGAGTATATATGAGAATGTAATCTCCGGTTATAATCTTAACGGAATCAAACTTACAAATTTTGAAAAGGACAGGATCGTTGAAGAGACCCTGCAGAAGGTTGCTTTATGGGATGAAGTAAAATCTGATCTTCATGATAGAGGCTCTGATCTTTCCGGAGGGCAGCAGCAGAGGCTTTGCATGGCAAGAGCTCTTGCCATGGAACCGGAAATACTTTTACTTGACGAACCAACATCTTCACTGGATCCGAAAGCGGTCAAGAATATTGAAAAACTGATATATGAGCTTAAAAAAAGTGTTACAATTATTCTTGTTACACACAGCATAGGGCAGGCCGCAAGAGTTTCGGACTTTACGGCATTTCTGTATCACGGAGAGCTTGTTGAATACGGGAGGACAAAGACACTTTTCACCTCACCGGGTGATAAAAGAACAGAAGAATACTTAACTGGAAGATTCAGTTAAAGGGAAATTAAATGCTTGTAGACGAATTGAATGCTTTAAAAGGGGAGATCATAGGATTCGCAGTACATGTTGAATCGATGATAGACAGCAGTATTAAAGGTATCAGAATCCGCAATCAGGAGATACTTCAGAAAGTTATTCTTGAAGATGAACCAAAGGCAGATGATCTTGAAGTAAGTATTGATCGGCTTTGTACAGGATTGATAGCGCAATATGAACCTAAAGCAAAAGACCTGAGGACAATACTGATGATCCTGAAGATGAACAATGACCTTGAAAGAGTAGCTGATCTTGCTTACAATATCAGCGAGAGCGGCCTGTCGTTACTTAAAAAACCGGAAATGGAAGAATTCGAAGATTATGAAATCATATATAATGAACCAGGTGAGATGTTTAAGGATTCTATAGAAGCATTTATAGAGGAAGATGCAGAACTCGCAAAGCAAGTACTGGTAAAAGATGAAGAAGCAGACTTGAAAAACATGGAAAATATCAGAAAAATGATAGCTATTATGAGAAATAATCCCGATACTGTAAAACACTGCATGCAGTATATAAGGATCTCGAAAAATCTGGAACGTATCGCAGATCTCTCAACGAATATATGTGAAGATGTATTTTTTATGGTTGAAGGAGAGATTATTAAACACACCTTTGATTAATAGCATAATCCACAGGATTTACCTTTTTGATGTGGAATTCGGGGTGCTTTTTGTTTAAATAATCATACTTATCAATTAATTGGATTTTTCTTTAGAATAATTTTGTTTGTCTAGTCAAATATAAAGTTTTTCTTTAAAATATTGGAGAATAAAATGGCACAGGTAACACTAAAAGGCAACACAATCAATACTTCCGGTGATCTCCCAGGTGTAGGAACAAAAGTACCGGATTTCGTGCTTACAAAAACTGATCTTTCCGATGTCTCATTAAAAGACTATGCAGGAAAGAAGATAATTTTTAATATCTTCCCGTCAGTTGATACTGATGTATGCGCAGCATCTGTGAGAAGATTCAATGTCGAAGCAAGTAAACTGGAAAATGTTGTTGTTCTTTGTATATCAGCTGACCTTCCATTTGCTCACAGCAGATTCTGCGGAGCTGAAGGTATTGAGAATGTTGATTCCCTTTCAGAGCTTAGAAATAAAGACTTCAGTGAGGCTTTCGGTACAAAGATAATTGACGGCCCTCTCGCAGGCCTTAATGCAAGGGCAATAGTTGCTGCAGATGCAGATGGTAATGTGATTTATAATCAGCTTGTTCCGGAAATAGTCGAAGAACCCGACTATGAAAAAGCTTTAGCGGCGGTCAAATAATAAAATGGAATTTTCTTGATTTTTCTTTTAAATCTTTCAGCATTTGCGCCGATATAGAAGTAGAGGAATTATAACAGGACCATTATACTAATGAATGCATCTTCAATCTCACAGAACAGTCAGCAGATGTTTTCGATCTTGAACCAGGCTCAGCAGATCCAGTCTGACCAGAATCAGAAAGTCGCTGAACTGAATACAAAATCAAAATTGCAGAATGATAAGAACACCCTTCTCGGGGCTGTGATCAATGAAGTAGTATGATTATTATAGAAAAAACTAACTTTTTCTATAATTAATAATCGAAATACAAAGTTATAATTATGTACAAAAGCCTTCACAGGAATTTTATGAAGGCTTTTTTTGTTTTTTATTGTGCGAGAGGGGGGACTCGAACCCCCACAGGTGTTACCCTACTAGATCCTAAGTCTAGCGCGTCTGCCAATTCCGCCACTCTCGCTGAAAAGAAAATATTTTGATTCTGTAAAAATTAATTTGTATATATAAAGAACAGGATAAAACAGGACAAACAAAATACGAAAAAAAAGATTTTCTTGCAATGTCGAAAATCGATTTATCGTTAAAAGTAAAGAAGAACAAGATATTGAATAATAAAATACTCGGAATATCTTTAATTATTTTTATGATTTCGCTGTGCAGTTTTCCGGCAAGATCACAGGTGAATTCTGTCTATTTTTTTGAAATGACAGGTTCTGCAGGTGATAAAACGGCTGTCAACGATAATAACCGCGGCGATAATCCGTTTAACCAGATCAGGGCAAAATGGTTCATAAACAGCTGGCTGACTGATAAACTTGGTGTTTTCGTCAAAGTTTTGTACGATGACGGTATTGATGTGATGTATGATGACAAGATCCGTATAGACGGGGCATATTTCCTATACAGTCCAACATCGAAACTAAACATCAAAGCTGGAAAAATACCGAGCACTCTTGGCAGCTTTCCCGAAAGAAATTATCTTGAGAAGAACGACTTGATCGGCTCTCCGTTAATGTATCAATACAGAACCGGCCTGCCTAAAGGCACAGTAATTGAGGCTCAGGATCTTTTATCCCTGAAAGGAGCGAAGAACGGGAATAACATTATTTATGAAGCATGCTGGAATAACGGAGTAGAGGTATCCGGAAATAATTCCTGGATCGGTTATAAGCTTGCGGTTACAGACGGATCACTGGTGAATCCACCGTCAAACTCTAATGATGGATTCCAGTTTATGGGAAAACTGAGTGTTAATAAGGGACCCGGGATCAAGGCGGGTATCGGGTATGGAATATCTTCATATTTAAAAGCAAACTCAACGAATATACCTTCTGGAACCAAAACTGAAGATTACAGATCAACAAGTATTATAACTGATCTGGAATATACAGCGGGTTATCTTGAAACGCATGCGGAATTCATTCACAATACTTATGACATTGGATCCAATAGAGATGAAATCAGCCTGGATTCATTCTTTGTTGAAGGTAAGTATAAGATCAAACCAAGGTTTTACATAGCAGCCAGATGGGGCAGGATCATTTTTGAAAAAATCAATGCCGGAAATAACAGTAAAGAGACCTGGGATCACAATATAACAAGATTTGAATTCGGGGGGGGATATAAATATTCAAGGAAGACTATATTGAAAGCTGTAGCGCAGTATAACTACTATGAAGATGATGTGATGGATAAAATTATATTCTACGCCTTTCAGATCAAAACGGAATTATAGGGGGTATCGATGTTCCGCATAAAGATAATAATTCTCAGTCTAATGGTAATTTATAATTTGCCGGTGTATGCAGCCGGAATAAAAGGTAAGGTTGTTATAAATCAACAGGCAGCCCGTAAGCCTTCGGGTTTAAGCGCACTTTACAAAAAAGATGTAACAACAACACCGGCTGCTGCACAAAGCGATCCTATGGCTGTTCTTTTTATAAAGGACTTTCCCGGGAGTGAACAACCTGATCCAGTAGAGAACGCTGCCATTGCCCAAAAAAACATGACTTTCCATCCCAATATTCTTACAATTACAGTTGGAACAGAGGTGGCTTTTCCGAATATGGACATGATATATCATAATGTGTTTTCTTTGAGTGAGACAAAGGAATTCGATCTAGGCAGATATGAAAAGGGAAAATCAAAGTCTGTACTCTTCGATAAATCCGGTATTGTCGAGGTATTCTGTGAGATCCATTCTCATATGCACGCTTACATAATAGTAGTACCGAACAAATATTACTGTTTAACAAGAGATGACGGATCATTTGAGATAATGGATATCCCACCGGGCAAATACACTCTTGTTGCATGGAGTAAAAAACACCCGGTGAAAGAGATCCCTGTGACAGTAACAGATAATGAGGATCTCGAATTAACGATTGAGTTCTAAAATGAAACTTCGCACCAAGATATTCTTAACCGCTTCACTAATTATATTGCTTACGACCATAACCGGATTACTCCTGTTGAATGACAGGATCTCCAACAGAATCGAAGCGGAGATCAGTAATGACCTGATAAAAACGGAAGCTCTATTTAACACTCTGATTATGGACCGCACAATTCTCTTAAGTACTCTGGCGGGAAATATTGCCGATCTGCCAGTGCTGAAAGCAGCGCTGAAAACTGATGCTGCGACAATACTGATAGAATTGAATGAATATTCAAATAGCAATGAGGATGTTGAACTGTTTGTTGTTGTTGACGATCAGAACAAGATGGTTACTCCTTTGATGGTCGATAATCCTGACCCTGAGATTGATCTGGAAGAAAGTATTGCTCTTAATATAGACAGAACAATATCGAAAACCGGTTTCTGGCTTCTTAATGAAAAACTATTTCTGATCGCCACTTCTCCTATAATGATTGACGGCAGTATTGAGGGTGTTCTCGTACTTGGAGACTGCATTAATGACGAGTTTTCAATCATTCTAAAAGACTTAACAGATTCCGATATCAGTTTCTTCACAGAAGATAAAATCACCGCTTCATCTTTCTCGGATTCAGGAGAGATCAGAAATAATCTTTATAAAGAACTCATATCGTATGACGAAGATATGGACACGCGTGTTTTTGGAGAAAATGAGTATAACCTTATCAGACTCTTCTTGAACAATGAAAATCATATAGCAAAAACCGGTGAACTGACAGATTGGTTTGAATCAAAATACATACTATCAAGGCCTCTCAGTAAAGAAATGGAAGTGCTCTCCTATATCCGTCAGGTTATTTTTACACTTGCTGCGGGAATAGTAATATTATCTTTTATTCTGAGCCTTGCGATATCACAGAGGATCACGAGACCTATTAACTGTCTTGTGGAAGGCACCAGGGAAATTTCAGAGGGGAAATATGATACAAAGATTGATTGTTCTTCATCATCACAGGATTCAAAAGACGAGATATCGATATTAACTATAGCATTTGAAAAAATGAGGAAAAAACTGAAAGAAAATATTGAAAAGATCACAGGGCTGAACAAGGAACTGCTTGACAAAAATGTTGAGCTGGAACAGGCATTCGAAGATCTGAAGAAAGCACAGGATGATCTTGTGAAGGCGGAAAAGATGTCAACTGTAGGCAAAATGGCGAGCTCGATCGTTCATGATTTCAAAAGTCCGATGCAGGTTATAAAGGGGATGACACAGGTTTTGCAGATGCCAAATATCGATGAGAATAAAAAGAATGACATGATGAGGTATATTGATGAAGCAGTAGACAGGATGAATCAGATGACCATGGATATACTGGACTATACAAGAGGGAAGACCAATCTAAACATCGATAAAGTAAAATTATCTTCTGTTATTAATGAGATTTTGTTATATTTATCCAATGATCTTCAAAGCAATGAATTTAAAGTTATCCGACAGAGCGATTTTGATCCTGAAGTAGAGATAGACATTCAAAAGATCAAAAGAGTATTGGAGAATATAATTCGCAACTCCATTGAAGCCGCTCAAAAGGATAACACACTTGAATTAAAAACGGAACAAGATAACGGATTTGTTACGATTGAGATAAAAGATAATGGACCAGGTATAGATCCTGATATATTGGAAACGATATTTGAGCCTTTTGTTACCAGGGGAAAATCGCAGGGAACGGGTCTCGGCCTGTCAATAGCGAAAAAATTAATTGAAGATCACAACGGTAGGATATCGTTGGACACGGAACCCGGAGTTGGAACTGCCTTTATAATTCATCTTCCTTATGTGAGCTGAACATATTATTATGACGCAAAAAAGAGTATTGATTGTAGATGACGTCGAAGCGCTAAGAAAACAGGCTATTTACAGCCTTTCTCTGATATATCCAAATGCTTCTTTTATAGAGGCAGAAAACGGATACAAAGCAATTGAGAAGATCATCAAATTCAAGCCGGATCTTATTTTGCTTGATATTGAAATGCCGGAAATGGACGGGATCGGTGTGTTGGAACGCATAAGAAGGAGCAGGGATAAAAAGATCAATTCTCTACCCGTTATTATGTTTACAGGGACAGTTGATAAAAATGTGGTAGACAAGATATTAAAGTTAAATGTCAGTGATTATCTGGTAAAACCTTTTGAAATTGATACATTACTGAAGAAAGTCGATAAATTTCTTACCCCTGAACAAAAATAGTATGAACTGTACCAGGTTTTCAAAACAGGCAATGATCCGTTAAGTATGAATATACCAAAAAAAATATCTGCAATAAAAAGTTCCATCCTGCTAAAAGTTGGTTTTGTAGCCTCGTTATTCTATCTTTCATTCGGAGGGACTTGCATCTGCTGTGGAACACCGCTGACCGCATGTCCCGTTGGAATTACTTCGGCGGGTGTTGCAGGAATAGTATCATCCTCTTTCTTCCATATGATAGGCAGAATGGCTAAAATGATTACTGCCCTGAAGAAATTCAATCCATTTTCAAAAAAAACCCCGAATTAAGGCGGATTTTTGGTAAAATATCGTAAATAAATAAAAAAACCATTTGAAAAATGAATAATAAAGCATTATCTTGGTTTTACCTGAAAATCAGGGGGATCATATTAAGATTTCTTTCGGACTTTCATGGCAATATTATAAATATCGCAGTGCAACCTTTCATCGCTTTGATTGCCATTAGGGCTTTTAATATTCAGAAATTACTATTATTTTACAGGCAGAACACATAAAATACAGGAGGAATTAGTATGAAAGCCACTTTTTATGATGTAAAACTAAGAAAAAAAGTAGATGCTGATGTTACTGAAAAGGTCAAATACGGTAAGGCAGGAAATGAAAGATTTGCTTTCAAAGCCAAAACATCCGACGGTCGTAACCTGACAAAGTTCGTAAGCAAAAAAGACTGGGATGCTGCCTCAGTATAATTTATAATATTTTCTATCAAATGAATACCAAGATACAAGTAAATCCAGGGGCAGAACAACGGCTGTCCCTGGATTTACTGATGATCAAAATCCATTTCATAAAAACCGGTCACATCACAGAATCTGAAAGAAAGGAATACTATGGCGACCTGTCATAATATGCATGAAGGCGACATTTACCTATGTGAAAAATGCGGCCTCGAAATAAAAGTGATCAAAGAATGTAATGAAGTTGACAAGGACTGTTCACACGAAGACCACACAGAAATTACATGTAAATTTTCATGTTGTAATACCGACCTTATACTGAAATAGAAATCTCATATTCTATCTGAAATCTATTCTTAATTAATTAGAGCTGATCGTTCGATCCCCTGCAATTGAACAAATTCAATTTTCACTGTAACTATGCAATTATAATGACGGTCAGAGACCTCAACTCTTCATTAAATATTTTCTATTGAAAAGATTTGAATTTTCTTGAACTTTCTTCCTGCCAATTATTAAATTAATCTACATTTAATAGACATAGAACCTATTTTCAAGAATCCTTGTTATTATTTCATGTAAGTATTATATTTTCTTCTAGTAAGAGGATAGAATAAAGAACGTAATTTTAATCCGCGGACAAATATGCTTGGAAAACTGAATATTAACGTTGATAGTAATATTATTGACGAGATACTGCTTTCTCTCGAACCGGAAGATAAGCGAACATTTCTGAATGAACTATACGAAAGGCTTAAGAAAAAGGAGATTGAGATCAGCGCAGGTAGCAATATCTCTGTGCTGGCGGAAGAGCATCTTAGCCTGAAGGAGCTGAAATCCATTCTCAGTGATACACTGGATGTGACTCCGATTGAGCCTGAAGAAACCAAAAAACTTAAAGCTTTCTATCTTCGTCAAAGGATTAACAGAAACTCACTGATCCACAAAAATTTCCGCAGGATGATTACTGCGGAGCTAAAACGAGTCTTACTTAAACTTGGCATTATTAAAGATTCCGATATAGAAGAATGGAAGAAACTATCAACGGAAAAACGGTACAGGGCTATAGTATATCATGCGGCAAATTTTCTCTCTTATCTCGAGCTGGAGGATGTATTCAGCAGCATACTCACACCTGATGAACATCTATCACGTCTTGTAAAAAAAGCAAGGAATGTCGATGTTATTAAGAATATGACTAACAGTGAGATAGTGCCTTTCCTGAGAATTCTGATCGATCATGAGCATGAGATCCCGGAGACGGATAAAATGGAAGCTTTAGAAACTATCATCGAGACTTTCATCTCAGACCTCCATTACTATAAACTTGCTGCAAAAAAATACTTCTCGTTCTCGGATGTCTGCAGTTTTCTCGAAAGCCACATCTCCCTCCCAAACAGGCAGGGGAAAATAGGGCAGAAAGCGGCAGGAATGATACTTGCATATAAGATAATGCAGAGTGAACTCAAGGAATTTGCCGACAAGATCAGGATCCCCACTTCATATTACCTGACGACCGATGTCTTTTATGAATGCCTCTCATCACATACTTATAACTTCTCATCTTTCAGGCACAGGCTGAAAGAGGGTACGATAACTGAAGAAGAGCTGGAAAGAGAATACCCTCATGTAAGAAAACTGATCCTCGAGACGTCCATACCGGATATTATCAGAATCAAGCTTGGTGAACTTCTGAAGAAGATTGGCCATCAGCCAGTCATAGTTAGATCATCGAGTCTTCTGGAAGATAGCGCCAGCGCTTTCAGTGGTAAATATGACAGTTATTTTGTGGCAAATCAAAAGCTCTCGGATAATCCCGATGAAGACCTGGAAAAAAGACTGGATATAGTTATAAAAAGAATATTGATGGTTTATGCCTCTGCTTTGCGGCCGGAAGCTTTGATTTACAGACGTGAAAGAGGACTGCTTGATATAGATGAGAGAATGTCTGTGCTTATCCAGATCGTTGAGGGAAAGCGGTATGGAAAGTATTTTTTCCCCACGATGGCCGGAGTCGGGCTTTCATATAACAACAAGGTCAATGTAGGGAATATTAAATGGGATGATCCGGTTCTCAGAATAGGAGCAGGTCTGGGAACAGGTATTGTGGATATGAAGGGATACAAGATCAAGGTTGTATATCCTCATAATCCTGATTATACTACGATAATAAATTTTCACGAGGTATTTAAATCTGCACAAAAGAAGTTCGATCTGCTTGACCTTGAAACTGATACGATTGAATCAGTCACAAAATCCGAACTGTTCGATTATTTTAACCGGATCAAAGATGATCATCCGGAGGTTAAGGATTTTATAACCACTATGGGACGTTATTTCCTTTCAACTGCACACCAGGATTATTATACCGAAGGGATCGGACTTGCGACAAAACTTGAAACCGATAAGCATGTGTTCACTTTCGGAGGATTAAAAAAGACAGCTTTTTATAAGATGACCAACAGGATGCTGCAGATACTGGCTGAGAAATACAACCCTGCTGATATGGAATTCACTCTTGACTTCATTCAGAAAAAAGATCCTGATACGAACAGGACTGTCTGGGACTATTCACTTGCTATAGTTCAGTGCAGGCAGCTTACAGGATTGAGCGAAGATGCGTCTTATGATTTCCCCGCAGAACTGCCGGAAGAAAACTTGGTCTGCAGGGTTCATAAAAGTGTCGTCAGTGGTTATCAGCCGAATATCGAATACATAGTCTATGTTGATGTTGATAAATATTATGAGCTTGATGAGCAGAAGATGTATTCAGTAGCGAGGATCATCGGAAAGATAAATAACAACCTCCATGGTAAGAGATTTATCCTGATAGGGCCCGGCAGATGGGGAAGCAGCCTTCCGTATCATGGAATAAAAGTATCCTATACGGAGATTTACCATACACTGGCACTGGTTGAGGTTGCAAGAAAGCTCTGGGATGAGAACTTTACCGAACCTTCACTCGGTTCACATTTTGGAAATGACGTCAGGGAAAGCAGGATTATCAATTTTTCGATCACTCCGGGTTCGGAAGGGACAAAATTCGATAAGGAGATGTTCAGGGAATGCCCAAACGATATCGATGAATTTCTCAAGGAAAGTTACCCGGACAGCTGGATCAGGGATGTTGTGATGGTTATCGATACAAAGAATCTTCCTTCCAATTTCGAGGACAAGAGCAAACAGTATATGCATATTATATCCAATGTGGAAAAACAGGTCGGGATAATGTTCCTGGGTGAAAAGCGATCTGTCAAAAAACACCATGTGGCAGATTCCCTCCGCCCACAGGAGGAGATTCCTGAGTAGGATGGTGGATCTAAATATGAATGAATAGTCAAATTTGTTTTATTCAAGAGGCACAGGTGTTGTTATAAGTTCTTTTCAATCGGAAAAAATGAAAATTCAGGAATTAAGTGGTGTAATTACATAATCCTCGAGGTCTTTATGACCGGTACGTGAGCCGGTATATCTGTGTTCATGGGCATCCACATCAGCAATTATCTTACCGTCTTTCATCACAAGGAATCTGTTGCATATTTTTTCTATCACTTCCGGTATATGAGTGGAAAGGATCACCGTTCCGCCTTTATCGACATATCCTGTCAATGCTTGTATTATTCTGAATGAATTCTCGATGTCAATACCGTTCAAGGCTTTATCCAGGAACAGTATCAGGGGATCCCCGATAAATGCCGAGGCGTTGGCTAGTTTCTTCTGCATACCAGGAGATAAAGCGGATGTAGATTTGTCCTTGATATCTCCCAGTCTGAAAAGCGAAATAATTTCGTCTACAGTTCTTCTCTTATTATTTCTTTCAACCTTTCTGATACCCGAAATAAAATATAAGTGCTCTTCCACAGTGAGAAATCTGTAGAAAAACGGATTCTCGCTTACGTACCCGATTTCACCTTTGTATTCATAATTTCTTTCGTAGATATCCGAATTTCTGAAACTGATAATACCACTGGAAGGTTTAAATTGACCGGAGATGGAAAGAAGAAGAGTAGTTTTTCCAGCCCCGTTAGATCCGATTAACCCGATAAATGAACCGGAAGAAACAATCAGGGAAAGATCATTGATCACATTGTCTCCGTTATAGGAGACATCTAAATTGTTAATTTTTAGCAGATTATTATCACTCTCATACATATTTTTAAATTCCAGTTAAGTACCTGAAATTCGATAAAATTTAGCTTCCATGTAAAAAATAAAGGAAAGAAAGAGATAAATCAGCCAGAAGATATATAGAAAATTATGAAGAACTACGGAGAATAAACAGAATATGAAAAGACCATATAGCATATATTTTCTCGCTCTTTCGATAAGGGGATACCATGCGATAGCAATATTATATCCGGAGAAAAGGAAGATAATTGATACAGCTACTGACTTTATTAAGATTATTGCCGGGATCTTCATGTCATTTCCGGATACTGAAATCAGTATTGTCAGAAACAGCGTTACCGACAATAACCATATACCTGCCGGGATTATTGAACCGAAGTATATATCCTTCCTTCTTACAGGGATAAAAAATATGAATCGTGTGGTTCAAAATCATTCATCAGATACCATGTTGAGAAGTATAAATAGACGAATGAATATCCTGCAAATATGTAATATAAAATGTTTGCAGAATCCCGGATGTTATCATTATTAAGAGACACAAGATATGAAAAGAACAGAAATTTCAAGGTAATTATCATAACTGATTTATTCTGCACTCTCGATGATCTGTCCAGGTTTTTCAGTATAAACGGATTTAACAGAACTGTAAATCTACCTGAATAAGCTCAGGCTATTGTCCCGCGATTACGAACAAATTCTCCTGGTTTTTCCGATCTGTATAAATGATTCCTGTCGATCCAGCTGAATATCATTCTGTGGTTCATTCTGGAAAAAAGATAGACAGCAAGGACCAGTATAGCGATTACATACCAGAAACTTTGCCCGGATATAAATCCGGGTGATACAAGTGAGATTAAAAATACAAATACAAGAGAACTTGTGATAAGTTGTTTAATCACATATTCTTTCTTTATTTGCAGGCTGTAAAGGTATTTTGCCTCTGCGAGTCGCTGTGGTCTTGATCTTGTCATCATTATTATAAGTATTAAAGTCAAAGATATAAAGAGTAAGAAGGGTTCTGCGAAGAATCCAGACTGAAAACGTTCCGGATCCGGAACCTCTTCCAACCTGGATCCCCAGGTAGCGATGATCAAAATTACCGTTACCGGTATTACTGCTCCGGAATGGAAAAATAATCTGTAATATCTCTGGGTAGAGGATGGAAACATTAGACAATACATCAGTTTATTCTGCATATGATCAGTACAGGTTAAGAATAGCGTTTTCTTATTAAGCATCATTTTTCCGCTAAAGGTTCATTACTTAATTCTAAAAAATTCGTTTTTTAATAATAGTATTGATTACATGCCTAAAAACTCCTTGCGTATATAGGTAATAATTAGTAATTTTTTTGCCTGTTCAGGATATTTTAAAACTAATCATATTAATAATTAATTGGAGTCGAAGATGACAAAAGTTGCGATAATGATAGGCAGTGAATCTGACCGTGATGTTATAAAACCTTGCGCTGATTATCTGGATTATTTCGGGATTGAGTCCGAGATCAAGGTCCTTTCTGCACACAGGAATCCAGTCGAGTCTACTGAATTTGCGCAGAATGCTGAAAAGAATGGATATAACGTCATTATAGCCGGCGCAGGAATGGCAGCACACCTGCCGGGTGTGGTTGCCGCCCATACTGACCTGCCGGTTATCGGTGTTCCCATCGATGCATCACCACTCGGCGGTGTAGATGCCCTGTATTCTATAGTACAAATGCCTCCCGGAATTCCGGTTGGTACAGTTGCGATAGGCAAAGCGGGATCCAAAAATGCTGCCGTGCTTGCCGCAAGGATAATTGCACTGAATAATAATGTCGTAAAAACAAAACTTGAAGAATTCAGAAACAATGGTTTCAAGTTATAATCCATGATAAAAAGGTCAATAGCCGTTCTCGGTACTGTATGCTGTGATGAGGTTTATAGTCCGAATGCTCTGAAGCCTCAGACTGCACTCGGCGGATTGTATTATAACATAATCACTCTTGCACAATTACTGTCGGATGAAGATTCGATATACCCAGTTTGTAAGATAGGGGAGGAAGACTATGACAGAATCATCGGAGAATTCAGTAAATACAGGTCTGTCAAATTCGATCATATAAAAAAATACCCCGGCAGAAATAACACAGTAACTTTAAAATACTATTCTGATACCGAGAGAATTGAGTATTCAACCAATCTTCCGGAGAAATACAGGATCGATGAATTATTTCCGGTTCCGGAAGTTGATCTTTTTCTTTTGAATTTTGTAAGTGGTATCGAGATGGATCGCAGGACTTTTAAAGCGCTGAGAAATAGACTCGATATGCCTCTCGTAGTGGATTTGCATAGTCTTTTCCTTGGATTCAGGAAGAATGGGGAAAGGTATTACCGAAAGAACCTGAACTGGGATCTCTGGCAGGATAGCGGGGATGTTATGCAGATGAATAGAACAGAGGCAGAGATACTGTCAGGCACAGTGATGGGAGACCTTAAAGAACTTGCTGATTTCGGGAGGTTCCTTCTTTCGAAAAGCGTGAAAGTAGTTCTTATTACTCTCGATATTGAAGGAGTTTTACTGATCTGGAAATCATCCGGAAAAACAAGATCAGAAAAGATACCGATATATAAATATGGAGAAACGGTCGATCCGACAGGCTGTGGAGATATATTCTCATCAGCATTCTCTTATAAATATATGATCGGGAGCGATCCGCTGGAGTCATGTGTTTTTGCCAATAAAGTCGCCGGTATCAGGGCAACACAGAAAAGCAGCGGCGGCCTTCATAGACTCAGAGAAATTATTGGCAATTCTGATTTTGAGCGGTTGGATCAATAGGTGTTCCGAAGTCCTGACAATAACAGGAGAAATATTAAAGAAAGAATATGGATCTTAGATCGAAAATACTTTTAACAGGATGTCATGGCCTTTTGGGGCAGTATATTATCAGTTCTAAACCTGATGATTACTTTCTTTGCGGAATAGATATTGATGATTTCTCACTTGTACATGGTACTAATTATGACTACCGGAAAACAGATATAACCGATAGCGGCTCTGTAAGATCCCTGATCGAGGAGATCAGGCCTGGGGTGATAATTAATACTGCCGCATTCACTAAGGTTGATGAATGCGAGGACAGTAAAGAACACTGCTGGCGGATCAATGTGGAAGGTCTTGACAGTATTATTAAATATGCTAAAAGGATAAATTCAAAGTTAATTCATATTTCTTCCGACTATATTTTTGATGGGAAGAAAGAGATATATGGTCCGGATGACCTTGGATCGCCTTTGAATTATTATGGAAAGGCAAAACTGGCGGCAGAGAATCTGGTTAAAAGCAGCAGCATTGATTGGTCAATTCTCAGGACTTCAACACTTTATGATGTTGACCGCCTGAAAGGCAGGGAAAATTTCGTCACATGGGTTATCAGAAACCTTAAAGAAGGAAACAGGATCAGGATAGTCGATGATCAATGGGGGAATCCGACACTGGCAAGGAATCTTGCTGAGGCTGTATGGAGAGTAATTGACGGGAATTTCTCTGGAATATATAACACTGCCGGAAGCGAATGGTGCAGCAGATTGAAATTTACTAAATGTATCGCAGATTTATTCAGCTTAGATACAGGACTGATCCATCCTGTTACAACGGATGTACTGGAGCAGACCGCTCTAAGACCTTTAAAGATAGGATTGGATATTTCTGGTACTGAGAATGATCTTAAAATAAAAATGTATAATATTGTTGAAGGATTAACTATATTTAAAATGGATTATCTTTCTTTGCACAGGGTAAATTAATTTAATAATGAATGTCCGTATGAAAACACTGATAATAATTCCAACTTATAATGAGATCAATAATATAAATAGGATTATCAAGACCGTATTATCACAAGATCTTTCCCTTGAGATTCTGATAGTAGATGACAATTCACCTGACGGGACCGGAGAGGCAGTAAAGAAATTACAGGATGAAGACAGCAGGATACACCTTCTTGAACGTGAAGGAAAAATGGGGCTTGGAACGGCATATATCTGTGGATTTAAGTATGCTATTGAGAATAGTTTTGATCTCATTTTTGAAATGGATGCAGATTTTTCCCATAATCCTACCGAAATACCGAATTTTCTGGAATCTATAAAGGAAAATGATCTTGTTCTCGGATCGAGGTATATACAGGGAGTGAATGTTGTTAACTGGCCATTGAGAAGGCTGATTTTAAGCTATGGTGCTAATGTCTATACCAGGATCATTACAGGTATGACAGTCAAGGATGCAACAGGAGGATTCAAATGCTTCAGGAGGGAGGTGCTGGAAGCGATAGACCTTGATAAAATCCATTCAAACGGTTATACATTCCAGATCGAAATGACTTACAAGGCCTGGAAAAAGGGATTTAGGATAAAGGAAATACCTATTGTTTTCATTGACAGGGTGCAGGGACAATCAAAAATGTCCCGCAAGATTATCTTTGAGGCGATTTTTATGGTATGGAAACTTAGATTTCTCAGTCTGGTAGGCCGCTTATAATATTATGGTTAAACTAAGCGTTATAATAGTTAATTATAATGTGAAAGAATACCTTGAGCAGTGTCTTCTATCCGTAAGAATATCTCTTAAGGATATAAAGCACGAGATCTTCGTAATTGATAACTGTTCGGGAGACGGCAGCGCAAGATTTATAAAAAAGAACTTCCCCGAAGTAAACCTCATTGAGAATAGAATCAATCTCGGATTTTCACGAGCAAATAATATAGCTCTGAAAAAAGCTAAAGGAGAGTATATCACTCTTCTGAATCCGGATACTATCGTTAAAGAGGATACATTCAGAATAATCATTGATGCTTTTGACGAGCTTGAAGATGCCGGCATGATCGGATGTAAGGTGCTTAATCCGGATGGATCTCTCCAGTTGAGCTGCAGAAGAAGCTTTCCCGCGCCATGGATATCCTTCTTCCGTCTTATCGGCTTGAGCAGGCTGTTCCCGCAAAGCAAACTGTTCGGGAAATATAATCTGACCTATCTGGATCCTGATCAGGTTACAGAAGTCGACGCAATCTCCGGTTCATTTATGACCATAAAAAGAGAAGTGCTGGACAAAGCAGGATATATGGATGAAGACTATTTCATGTATGGCGAAGATCTTGAATGGTGTTACCAGATAAAGGAATCAGGCTGGAAGATATACTACTATCCGAAGACTTCGATAGTTCATTATAAGGGTGAAAGCTCAAAAAATTCCGAATGGAGCCGAATCAGGCTGTTTTATTCAGCCATGGAGATTTTTGCTGAAAAACATATACACTCAAAGAGATCATTTACTCCGCTCTGGCTCATCAAATCTGCAATATGGGTGAGGGGGCTGGTTTCAGTTATTGGGCAGTTTTTTCAGAAAATGGCTATACCTGCTGTAGATATTTGCTTCATCAATATGTCATTTCTTGCGGCAGTTTATTTAAGGTTCGGAGAGTTTATCACTATTCCTCCATATGGTGACTACAGGGGATATCTTATACAGTTGGGCCTTGCAACAATAATTATGACTGTTTCACTCCTTTTTCACGGTGTGTATCCATCAAACCTGTTCTCAATTGCAAGAAGCGCGGCAGGGGCTGTGACAGGATCTGTACTTATAATACTTTTTGCGTTTTTTTCCGGGGACATTATGTTCTCCAGGATTGTATTTTTTACTTTCGGATTGTTGAATTTACTGTTTCTTCCGGGCTGGAGATTCATGTTCTTCAGTTTATCTAAGCTGATAGCCCGGTCAGGATTGTTCAACATCAGGCAGGAGGTCTATAGATCAACAGGACTTATTATAGGTTCGGATGAAAAAAGCAGAGAAATATACGATACATTCTGTAGTAACCTGAGTCATGAAATGGAGGTAGCGGGAATGATCTCTGTGGGTGGTGATAGAAATGCCCTGCATCCTCCTGTCCTGGGAGAGCTTAATGAGATTAATTCAATTATCAGGGAACACAGGATAACGGATATCATTTTTCCGGTAGAAAGCCATTCTTATGACAGGATCATAGACACGGTGATACGATGTCAACCGGGAAAGGTCAATTTTAAACTTATCCCATCAAGCCTTGAGTTGATTATCGGTAAATCCTCTGTGATACCACTGGTAGATCTTCCACTGGTAGACCTTGAATATAAGTATCTGGATTCTTCGGGAAAAATAAGCAAGAGACTATTGGACCTGGCTTTGTCATCAGCACTGATATTAATTTCACTGCCTGTGTATGTCATTGTAAAACTTAAGAACAGACTCTCTATCAGGCATAAGATTGTTTTCGGCGACAGGGGAAGGCCGATATATGTAAAAATTCTAATGAATAAAGGGAATCAATATAAAGGAAAGCTTAAATTCTTTCCTTTATGGGTGCAGATTTTCAAAGGAGAGTTCAGTTTCGTAGGGCAGAGTTACCTGACGAATATCGATACTGTACCCGAAAGTATTTCGCTGCTGAAACCGGGGATCATCGGAATAGATGCTTACGAGAGCCTGAAAAATCCGAATTTAAACGGTAGAACGTTTGAATTGCATTATCTTAAAAATTATAGTATATTATACGACTTTAAACTGATCCTGAGGCGGATCTTTAAAGATAGTAAATCCGGAAGTGCAATTAATACAGAGGTTGATGAGTGATTCATATTCTTGAATTCGAAAAACCGATAATCGAACTGGAAAAGAAAATAGAGGAAATGAGGGATTATTCTCTAACTGAGAGTGTCGATCTTTCCGAAGAAATAAATAAACTCGAAAAGAAGTGTGAAAACCTTAAGAAAGAAGTATATTCAAAACTGAACCGCTGGCAAAGGGTACAGCTGGCAAGGCATCCCGAAAGACCATATACACTGGATTATATTAAGAGGATAACCACAAGTTTTTCAGAGCTGCATGGTGACAGGTATTTTGGAGATGACAAAGCTATAGTAGGGGGTATGGCAAAGATCGAGGGTAAGAGCGTCATGATAATGGGGCAGCAAAAGGGCAGAGGTACCAAAAACAATCTTTACAGGAATTTTGGAATGCCAAACCCGGAAGGATACCGTAAAGCATTACGTCTTATGAAACTCGCTGCGAAATTCCGTATCCCAATTGTAACCCTTATCGATACTCCGGGAGCATTTCCGGGAAAAGGCGCGGAAGAAAGAGGAATTGCTGAAGCAATTGCAAAAAACCTTTTTGAAATGGCAACACTTCCAGTGCCAATACTCTGCATCGTTATAGGTGAGGGAGGCAGCGGTGGAGCTCTTGCAATAGCTCTTGGAGACAGGGTGATCATGCTCGAGAATGCCATGTATTCTGTGATAACACCTGAAGGATGCGCTTCAATTCTTCTGAGAGATGGGACAAAAGGTTCGCAGATGGCCGATGCATTGAAAATCACAGCACAGGACCTGCTTGATCTTGAAGTTGTTGATGAAATTATTAAGGAACCTATCGGCGGGGCTCACAGGAACTATGATGAAATAGCTGATTCCCTAAAATGGAAGATATTGAGCGAAATAAAGCAGCTGGAACAGCTTCCACCTGAAGAGCTGATAGAAAAAAGAATTGAAAAATATGGAAAAATGGGGAAATGGATCGAGCCTCAACAGTAGAAGATCCGGTGAAAACAGATTATCTTATATGAAACGGTGCTTTACAGTACCGTTTTTTATTTTCTTATTTTCTTAATAATGTATATATTATGCCTTTGCCTGATCATTTTAAATCAACAACAGTTTTGTTATGAAAAGAAATATCAATTCCATACTGTATATGTTTTCTGCATTGATCCTGTTTTCTTCTTCATTTGTTTCTGCTCAGGTCTACACATGGGAATCGGTTACATTCTTCGGTGAGATCAAGGATGCAGTCTATAATGATGGAAAGATATGGTGTGCCACTGGTGGCGGATTATTCTCACTGGATCTGGAGGATAAAACATATCGTGTTTATAATAACACCTCTGGATTGTCGGGAAACCTGATATCTGCACTCGCAGTTGACGGGAATGGAAACCTTTGGCTTGCAATGGACGATGGATCATTAAATGTTATGGATCTTTCAGACAACTCTCTCAGGAGAGTTCAGGTAGATACTGATCCATTAGAGATTTATGATCTGGTAATTGATGAAAATTCGATATATATTGCCATGGATTTCGGTATAAGTCTGTTCCATATCGATAAGGAAGAGATTAATTCGAACTTCAGGGTTCTGGGTGATTTTTCTGTAAATACAAAAGTGAACAGTCTATATTTATCATCTGACAGGATATGGGCGGCTACCGATATTGGGATTGCTTCAGCACCTAAATCAGCTTCAAACCTCCAAGATCCTCAATTCTGGACCAATTACACATCAACAGACGGCCTGCCTGGTGAAATGATCAATAATTTTACCGAGCTTGACGGTATTATCTTTGTCAGCACAGGAAACGGTGTTTACAGGTTAGAAGGAAATACATTTATATTAGATGGAATGGGCAATACAAGTGTAAGGTCTGTTAATAATATTGACGGCAGTCTATATTCAGCAGGCGGAATCGGTGTTTTCGAGGGCGTATACAGGAGAGATAATCAGGGAAGCTGGAATGAGCTTCAGCCCGGTATTCTTGGTAACAGGATTCTATTTTCTGATGGTGACGGGGATCTATGGGCCGGGCATCTTACAAATGGATTATACAGTTATGACGAATCTTCTCTTGAATGGCAGAATTATTTCCCGAACGGCCCGAAAGGCAATACTTTCGAAGATATGATCATTGACAGCAATGGTGATCTATGGGCTGCATCCGGGCAGAACAGCAATAGCGGCCTTTATTTATATGACGGGACAACATGGACAACTTATACTATGATGGACGGACTCTCAAAAAACGCTACAACAGGTATTGCTGAAGATGCTGACGGAAGAATTTGGGTTGGAACGCCAGGGAAAGGAGCCATGATGATTGGGCGGATGGGGATTTCGATAAGTGTAACGAATGTGGATACTGCCGAAGGAAAACTCACCGGATCGGACACACCTAATTTTGTTATTGTCAATAAGATCCGGAAGGGACCGGCGGGTAATATTTGGCTGGTAAACAAATTCGCCAATGACGGAAGAGGGCTTGTATCTGTGTCGGCAAATGGAGAATATACTTATTTTTCTACCTCAGACGGACTGAGGAGCACAATTATTAACGATCTTGCATTTGATAATACTGGAAAACTCTGGATCGGAACAAGAGATGAAGGTCTGAATATGCTGAATTATGGTGCGATCATTTCAGACAAATCAGATGATATCTGGCAGTTGTTCACTGAAAACGATAACCTTCATAGTAACAGAATCACAGCTTTGGCCGCAGACCGTGCTCAGGGTGTCTGGATCGGAACTGAAGAAGGTATAAATTACTATATCGAGGGTTTTCCCATCCAACCGTATTACGGAGTGATAGACAATTATATAACCGCTATTGCTGTCGATCCTGCAAATAATAAATGGTTCGGTACACCTAACGGATTGAGTGTTTTATCGGCTGATAATTTTACTTGGACACATTTTACTAAAGAGTTAAGCAATTTAATCGATAATAATATCATAAGCATTTACTTCGATGAAAAGACGGGTGATGCATATATAGGAACTGGAAGCGGCCTGTCGATAATCCATACACCTTACAGGCAATCCGGTGATGATCTTTCTAATATAGGGGTATACCCGAATCCTTTTATTATAGACGGTTCAGAAAGAGGATTGACAATCGAGAACCTTGTTTTGAACAGTACTGTGAAGATCTTCACACAATCCGGAAGGCATGTTAGGACGCTGAATACTGACAACAGTGGTGTGATGGGAACAAGAGCGTACTGGGATGGCAAAGATGAAAATGGTACCTTTGTTTCATCAGGAGTATATATCATAGCTGCAGGAGCCGAAGGAAAAGGCAGTGGTACACAGAAAGTGGCGGTAATTAAAAAATAAAGGTGGTAAAAATAACAATCTGGTAATAGTTAATTGAAAAATCTTTTATTGTGTTTTCGATCATCTTTGATCATTATGATCATTATATTTTTTTCTTCAGTGAATTGCGGAAGGCTGGATCTTATTACAGCTGCTGCTATTGGTGTGGTAACCGGCGGCTCAGATGACGAAACCGATGGTGAACCGACCGCACCACCGGAGGAGATGGGAGTAGTATCTCCTGTTATATTAAGAAACAGCCACGACACGGAATCCCATTATTCTCCGACAAATGATGCGATTGTATTCGTGTCAGAGGATTCCGGGAGTAAGGACCTATGGGTAGTAAACAGGAGCGGAACCGGTTTGACACAATTGACAACAAGTAATAAAGCTGAGTTTTCTCCTGTCTGGAGTCCCGACGGAACAAGTATAGCTTTCACTTCGGATTCTCTCGGTAATCAGGATATCTGGCTTATCAGCAGCACAGGAACCGGTTTGACAAGATTGACAACAGATCCCGCTAACGATGCATATCCTTCATTCAGCCCGGACGGATCACAGATAGTATTCACTTCAAACCGGTCGGGGAATTCTGATATTTGGAAGATCCCGGTTGCGGGAGGCTCTCCAACACAGCTGACTACTGCTCCCGACGATGATTACAGGCCGAATTGGGCGCCCGGGGGAGGACAGATAGCTTATGTTTCCATCAGAAACGGCAACAGTGATATTTGGGTTGTACCGTCAGGTGGCGGGACTCCCGAGAGAGTAACTGAACATCATGCTCAGGATGACTTGCCATTTTGGTCTACAACCGGTAAATATATCGCATTCACTTCGAAAAGATCAGGAAACTGGGATATATACTTGAAGGAATACGGCAGAGTGCTGCAGCCTCTGCAGGCTACCCTCGATGCCGGTGTTGATACCGGCCCTTCATGGCTGTCGGATGAATCGGGGAATGAAACAGGTCTCATATTTATATCAAACCGGGGAGGATTTCTGAATATTATGGAGATGACTTTTTATGAACTTCTCCCGAAAAACTGATATTAATAAGAGACATAAAAAAAATCTTGACATTAACGTAATATATAAATAACTTGGAAAATCTTAGTGTAATAGTGTAGAATATTAAAGGATTCATTTATATAGTCGTTCGTTAAAGGTTTAGACATTTTAGCCGTAATTAATTTCTGAAAAGGCAGATGCACTTTGACGGGCGTTTTTTAATTTTGGGCGTCAAAGTCTGTCTTTGACGCCATTTTTTTGAACGAATATGAAAAGACCTATTAAAATAGATGAATTCTCGCTTTTCACGAGACCTGTACTCATCACAGCCCTTGTATTGACACTGGTCTTTTCGTTATCGCTTAAAAGGCGTTATCAAGATTATAAACAGGAAGAGGTTTTTATTGTTAATGAAGATAAGACCGGTGTAACTATTGAATACACTCCCGGGCTTGATTTGACTGAGGAAATGATTAATGGTGAAAGTATTGCAAAATTCTATGTTAAAGACGGGATTTTTGAGAATGTTCCGGGAAATCCTTTAATCCCATACAGGCATTTATTAACATCAATTCCCGGGAAGGCTGCCCCGAAAGTCAACGTCCTTTCAATTGATTATATAACTGTTAACAATATCACTCCGGAACGGTTTCCGGGAAAAGACAACAGCAGTTCGAGCCGCTATTACCCTGATGCAGAGCATATATCTATTGAGAATACTGTTATGGTCAGGCTGAATAAAATACTTCCTGTAAAAGTCTACCCGGTAATATATGACTCTGAAACTAACAGCATAAAACTCCTGATCAGGATCAGTTTTCGGATAGAATATAATGTTAGCAGTGTTACACCTGACGCAGTCGGTATTCGAAAGAAAGTCGATTTAGGATTGAATAAAATTCTTGTTAACAGTTTAACAGAGGAAACCTGGAGCGCTGAACAACCCTCCGGAGGATTAAGAAAAGGGTCAATTCTTAATACCGGCGACTGGTATGTGATTCCTGTTGTGCAGGAAGGCATCTACAGAATTACATACCAGGATCTGACCGGTTCCGGAATATCACCGTCAAACATCGATCCTCGTACGATTAAGCTATATAACAACGGAGGCGGTCAGCTGCCCGAAGGTTTGTCTGCCTCGAGGCCGGATGGTTTGATCGAGAATGCTATCAGAGTGATCGGTGAGGATGACGGGAATTTCGATTCAGGTGATTACATACTTTTTTATGGAAGAGGAACACAATATTGGGAATGGAACAGCAGTAGAAACGAGATAAAACATACTGCCAATCTCTATTCAAAAACAAATTATTACTGGTTTACTTACGGTGGTGACAGGGGAAAAAGAATGGCTGGTGTACCGGTTGAAGGTAACACCGGATCACCGGAAACTACGGGAAGAGCACTTGTTTACTGCGAATACGAAAAAGAGAATATCTATCAATCCGGAAGCAACTGGTATATGAAAGAATTACTTCCCGGTGATTTTTTCCAGGCGGATGTAAGTCTTCCCGGTTATTTAACCGGCTCAAACATGAATTTCAGGGTAATGACAGCATCTCATGCTGAAGTCAGAAACCAGATCAATGCAAGTGTGAACGGGAATTCTGAACTTAATACATATTTTTATGGTGAAGCTGAGCGTCTTTTCAGATTCAACAGAACTCAGAATACCGGAGAGGGAATTACCTTGAAAATTTCTAATTCAAGCACGAACTCCATGGGTAATATTTATCTCGATTGGTTTGAAATTGTCTATACAAGAAATCTTACAGCTTCAGGTGATACATTGAAATTTCTTGTCGACGGTGATGGCACTGTTAAAAGTTTCTCAATAAATGGATTCTCCAGTAATAATATAGATATTTACAATATTACTGACTACTCGAATGTAAAATCGGCAGAATACTCTTCCGGGCAGTCAGGCAGTTTCACTTTCTCCGACACCCTGAAAAATGAATACCAGGTTTTTTACGCGGTTGATAGAAGCCGGTACAAACCGGTCACCTCTATTACCGCGAAAGAGAATTCTGATCTGAGGACAAGGCAGGTGTCTCCGGATATGATTATAATTACTGCAGAAGATATGTATGATCAGGTGCTGCCGTTAGAGGAGCACAGGGAATCCCGCGACACTCTTGATGTTGAGGTAATTACTGTAGAGAATATCTACAATGAATTTTCCGGAGGACTGGTTGATCCTGCCGCAATAAGAGATTTCATTAAATATGCATTCGATAACTGGAGGGGTCAGGATAACGAGCCGCCTCTTTATGTTCTTCTGGTAGGTGACGGACATTTCGATTATCATTCTGCTTCAGAGAATTCAACCCGGATGTGGATACCCGCTTTTCAGTACAACAGCATATACCATCTTACAACGAGAGTGACGGATGATTTTTACGGATATGTAAACGGAAACGATCAGTATCTGGATGTTGCTATTGGAAGGCTTCCGGCCCAGTCGCCTTCTATGGCCGAAGACCTGATTCAGAAAATAATAAAATATGAAACCGATCCTGAATATGGGCCCTGGAGAAATACTATAACATTCACAGCCGATGATGAAGTAACGACCACATCGAATTTCGAAGCTCTACATACTAGACAATCTGAGCAGATCGCAAACGCAGAATACATGCCGGAATATCTCGAAAAAAGAAAGATCTACCTGATGGAGTATCAACCTGAAAGAAGTGTAACCTCATCAAGCATCAGGAAGCCGGGAGCTCAGAATGATCTTGTCGATCAGATAAATGAAGGGACTTTGATCCTCAATTACATAGGACACGGCAATGAAAGGCTTCTTGCTCATGAATGGCTTCTCCACCGTGAGATAGATATGCCTAGATTGGATAATGAGAATAAACCATTATTCTTTTACCTTGCTTCATGCGCATTCGCACGATGGGATATGCCTGATGAGGACAGCATGGCAGAACTGATGCTTTTTGAACCGGATAAAGGAGCCATAGCCCTTATCTCATCTGCGAGGGATGTGTTTGCCAGCTCTAATTTTGAGCTTGCATGGGCATTCTACAACAACTTTTTTGAAACCAGCAGGAGTACTCTTTCCTTTGGAGAGGCAATTATGCTCGCTAAAATTTCTGTGCCTCTACTGAACAGTCAGAAATATATACTCCTCGGGGATCCGGCAATGAAACTGAGGCTGCCGCAAGACAGGATCAATATCGTTTCCGTTGAACCGGATTCTCTAAGGGCACTTGCGACAGTGCGTGTAACCGGAAGTGTGAACGAAAACAGTTCTTTGGATGGGAAGGTATACCTGTCAGTTTTCGATTCGGAGAAGGATGCCGTTCATTATATGGAAAATAACCAGCCGGTTTATTATAAGCTTCCCGGATCGGGATTGTTCAAAGGCAAGATCGGATTCAATTCCGGAAATAATCCCGGTTTCAGTATGGATTTTATTGTTCCAAAGGACATAACATACGGTGGGAAGAAAGGAAGAATCAGCCTTTATGCCTGGGATGAGAATGGTGATGCTTCGGTTTTTCTGGATGAACTTCCGGTTGGAGGCACTGCAGAGGGTGTTTCCGATGGAACAGGGCCGGAGATCGAGATATTTTTTGATGAAAGAGAATTCGTTTCGGGAGATCTGGTACCTGAAAATGCGGAATTTAAGCTGAAGTTGTCTGATCCTGTAGGTATAAATACAACAGGCGAAGTCGGGCATAAGATCGAATTATCTTTCGATAATGATCCGAATACGATAAATCTGAGCAGGTATTTTGAATATTATGAGGGAAGTTATACCGAAGGTGAAGCACGATACAGCCTTAGCGGGATGACTACCGGTCCCCATAATATTACCGTAAGAGCATGGGACAGTTTTAATAACTCTTCCAAATACAGCGGGATTGTATATGTTTCGTCAGAAGACAGGCTGATAATTGAAAATGTGATGAATTATCCTAATCCCTTTAACGATGAAACCCAGTTTACCTGTCAAATTAATACAGGAGCTGAAATTACAATCAAGATCTTCACATTGAGAGGAAGACTGATAAAGATCATCGATAACCAGCATACGGGAAACAGCACGTTTTTTGTATCGGACGTCTGGGACGGCAGGGATCAGGACGGCGATCTGGTGGCAAATGGAACTTATCTGTATAAACTGATCGTTAAGACAGATATAAACGGTGAAAGACAGCAGATTGAAAAACTTGGAAAACTTGTAATAATGAGATAATTAATAATAAATGGAATAAAAATTGCAACTTATGTGTAAGTTAAAATATAATCAGTTAATTGAAATTGAAAAAAACGCTATAAACCACTGTTTTTTAAGGAGGTAACAAACATGAGAAGGAACTTGTCATTACTGGCAGTTTTTGCCGTACTCTTAATGATGAGCGGAAATGTTTTCGCACAGAGTGAAGCAACGGCTGAATTTTTAATGATCGCACCCGGTGCCAGGGCAGGCGGAATGGGTGAGACAGGTGTAGCTCTGGCGAATGATGCTTATGCGACCTACTGGAATCCGGCAGGACTCGGAAAACTCAGAGGCAAAGAGTTTTCAGGAATGCATTCAAACTGGCTTCCACAGTTCAAGCTTGGAGATATGTATTATGATTTCGCAAGTTATATACAGCATTTTCAGGATATAGGAACATTCGGTGCAAATCTTATCTTTTTAAACCTTGGAGAGCAGGCATGGACTGACGAGGAAGGTAACACCATAGGGACTTTCGATAGCTATAACTTTGCTTTCGGAATATCGTACGGTACCGAATTATCGGAGAACCTCTCTGTAGGTGCCAGCTTCAAATTCATTTATATGAAACTGACAGATGTAAACGTCGGTGCACAGGAAACAGACGGCACGGGATCATCAGTAGCGGTTGACCTTGGCCTTTTGTGGACCCCGAGCTGGCTGAAAAAACTGACGATGGGTGTAAACCTGCAGAATCTCGGCCCTAAGATAACATTTGTAGACGCTGCACAGGCAGATCCCATACCGACAAATCTGAAGCTCGGTTTCGCTTATAAAGCTCTCGAGAGAGAACATAATGAACTGAATCTCACATTTGACGTCAATAAACAGCTCGTAAGAGTAAACAGGGTGGAAACTGCGACAGATACAACTTTTACATCCGATCCGTTCTACAAAGCTATTTTTACAGCATGGACTGACGGTGGTTTTGGTGAAGTAATTAAGAGAATGAACGTAGCCGGCGGCGCTGAATATACATATAACGATATGTTCATGCTTAGAACGGGTTATTTTTATGAAGATATCGGGAAAAGACGTTTTGCCACATTTGGGGCTGGTATTAGATACAGCCTGTATCAGTTTGATTTCAGCTACATTTATACGACGGGGGACGACGAGCATCCGCTTGCGGATACCATACGGTTCTCGTTAAGCTTCATACTGGATCCAAATTGAAGTAGAAAATAGAAATTTCGGCTGCAGGATATCCGGATCAGCGGGGATATTCTGCAGCGGCAATTCTAAAGGAATCGGTCTATAGATATAACTGTTATTGTTTTTTACCGTATTACGCAGGAAATAGTCCATATTAACACAGAAGCTCAGGGATGAAATGAAGAAATTTGTTTTTGTATTGCTGCTGATCTTTCTGCCGGTTAGCCTGTTTTCTCAAACAGCAAAGATCAGGCCGGTGCTGAAAAAAAGTTCCCTCTCAACCTCCTTAAATCAAAACAGCATCGACAGGACCAGGCCGAAACCTTCTTACAATATTCTTGCCATAAGAGTAGACTTCCAGGAAGATGAAAATATCCTGACCACTGGTAACGGGAAGTTTGACTATTCTGATACTTCGGATGCTATTGTCGATCCTCCTCCTCATGACAGGCAGTATTTTACCGATCATTTAGAGGCTTTAAAAAAGTATTATGCCCGGGTATCCGGTGGAAAACTCGGCCTGACATATTCGCTTTTCCCGGATGGAGAAAGGTCTTCTTACACATTGCCGAACATGATGGAGTATTATAATCCGAATACAACTGAGGCTGAACTTGATCAGAGGCTTGCTGAGCTGATCGAGGATGCGGTTCAAATAGCGGATAATGATCCCGCAGTTGTATTTTCCGATTATGATGCGGTGATAATTTTTCATGCCGGAGTCGGCAGTGAATATGCCCTCGAAGAGGAAGCGCTTGATCCGACACCGCACGATATACCCTCTGTATTTCTGAACCTTATTGATCTTAAGAACACAATCGGCGGCGGAGCGGCTGATTATGAGGGGATTTCTGTTGACGGCGGTACCGGATATGTAACGAATGCGGTTCTCGTACCGGAAACTGAATCAAAACGAGATTATGAGATAGGCCTGAACGGGATAGTTGCACATCAGTTCGGGCATGTTCTGGGGCTGCCTTCACTTTTTAACACTGAGAACGGAAGGCCTGCAATAGGAAAATGGGGTTTGATGGGAGTTGGCTTCGCAAATTTTGACGGGATAATCCCTGCAGAACCATGCGCCTGGAGTAAAGTTTTCCTCGGATGGGAGATACCGGTGGAGATAACTGAAGGTTCAAATTTTCAGGTTGTACCCCCAAATGCTATATCCGGAACAAAAATATATAAAGTCCCGATCTCGCCTACGGAGTATTACCTGATTGAGAACAGGCAAACTGATTCCGACGGTGATTCAATCAATGTTACAATTGCCGCTTCGGGTGTAGTAATTGAAGTTGACGATTACGACACGGATATTCCCGGATCAGGTATTCTGATCTGGCATATTGATGAAAGAGTGATCGCCGGTGGACTGATTGAAAATAAAGTTAACGTGAACAAATACCACAGGGGAGTCGATCTGGAGGAAGCTGACGGCTCACAGGATATCGGAGAAGTATTTCCCGGAATTATCCCTGGAACACTTACTCCTGAAAACGGACTGCCGTGGGACGCTTTCTATGACGGTAACAATACATCTTTCACCCCTGAAACTGCACCCTCCACGCTGAGTAATTACCGCGGAAACAGCCATATCAATATTACAGATATCAGCTCCAGCAGTAACAACATGACTTTTTCAGTCAACAGAAACTATTATTTCGAAGGCTTCCCGAAATATCTTGGGGGATCTTTTTCAGAAATGGCCCCGATGTTTATTAATTCAGGTTCAGTTGATGAGGTTAAAATTATAGCTGCTAACAGGGTAGGAGAAGTATTTGCTCTGGATGGCCATAATCAGCCACTCTTCAATAACGGCAGTACTTCTGATTACATCAATTTACTGGCTGACACAAGTACTTTTGGTATACCGCTATTTATTGATATCGGTGAGTCTATAGTAACTCAGCCGGCTGTCAGGTTAAACAATATTCTACCAACAACCCTGGATAATAAGCTGTTTATCGCGACTGATATGGAGAAAATTCATCTATATAGTTTTGAGGATAATAACAGCGATAATTACGGAGACCTTGTAACATCATGGAATCTAAGTTCTCCGGTTTCGGCGCCTTTAATGATAACACAATGGCTTGTTACAGGACATGAAGACGGAAGAATAAGATTTTTTGACAGAAACGGTTTCCAGGAAAGTGTATTCAACGTTGGCAGTAACAGAGTAACTGGTATTACCGGAGGTGAATTCCAAACGGGATCTACTCTGCAGGCTGTTACGATCGGCATAAATCCGATTGGAAACTCACATCAAATCATTAACCAGAGCGGTACAGGTTCAAGTTATCAAATATCAAATCCGTTTTCACCGATTTTAAGTGCATTCTCAGGTACAGCAAATGAACTTATCCTGTTAAATAATGAAGGGAAACTTCTAATTGATGACCTTTACGGGAGCTCACCTGAAGAGGTAAATCTGAATATATCCATAAAATATGAACCTGTTCTGGGAGACATCAACGGGGATGGATACCGGGATATAATTATAGTATCTGAAAACAAAGTTTTTGCAGTTAACAGGAATGGCAGTATCATTACAGAATTTCCAGTTAATTTATATGAAAAAGGTTTAGAAGGAACGGTCACAACCAGTCCTGTTCTCGGTGATATAGACGGAGACAACAAGCAGGACATTATTTTCGGGACAAGTGATGGAAACGTAGTTGCAATCGGCGAAGACGGCAATATTAAGAACGGTTTTCCGCTCGTTGCTGGCGGAAGGATAGAGGGCTCACTGACTATACTGAGGAGTGCGGATTCAGATAACATGGAACTTTCAGCACTCGATGAAAATGGTTTTCTGTATCTCTGGGACCTTGAAACAACCTACAATGATAAAATTATTTCTTGGGGAACACTTGGTAGAAACAATGCACATCTTAGGCATAATGAGGAGGAGCTTGTTAGGATAGCGCTTCCAGTAGATCCGGCTGAGGAAAACCAATTGATGCCGTCAGGAAAGGTTTATAATTGGCCTAATCCCAATATCGAGAACTGGACAAAGATCAGGTATTACCTGACATCGGCTGCAGAAATCAAAATTAAGATTTTTACTCAGGTGGGCGAACTTGTAGCAGAACTGGAGGGGCCGGGTATACCGGAAACCGATAATGAAGTTACCTGGGACCTGACTGGCATAGAAAGCGGAGTTTATCTCGCAGAGGTAATTGCGAAGAATAGCAGTACAACTTCCAGAAAAGTCATAAAAATAGCAGTTATAAAATAGAAGAGAATATGAAAACCACTGTAAGAATATTATTTGCGGTATTGCTGTCTGCGGTCGTCAGCTCGGCGGCATTTGCTCAGTTTGAGCAGTATAATCACCCCGAACTCAAATGGGAGACAATTGAAACTGAACATTACGTAATCCACTATCACAATGGAGAATTCCGGACTCCCCGGATGATCGCCGAGATCGCCGAAGAGATATATGATCCGATAACGAAAGTATATAAATATGAACCGGATTCAAAGATCCATTTCATCGTGCGGGATCATGATGATTATTCTAACGGAGCAACCTATTTTTACGATAACAAAATCGAAATCTGGGCAACTCCAATGGATTTTATTCTGCGTGGTTCGAGCAGTTGGCTGAGGAATGTAATAACTCATGAATTCACCCATATGATCCAGCTCCAGGCTTCAAAGAAGATGCCGAGAAGGATCCCTTCGATATATCTGCAGGTTATGGATTATGAGGATGAGAGACGACCGGATGTGCTGTACGGATTCCCAAAGAGAGTGATTTCATATCCTGTGTCCGGGATCGTGATGCCTAACTGGTATGCAGAGGGGACAGCCCAGTATGAGACCATGAAAATGGGTTTCGAGAGCTGGGATTCCCACAGGGATATGATCATAAGGCTGCGTACTCTGAATAATGAATTGTATTCTATGACGGAAATGGGAGTCTTCGGAAAATCGAGTATCGGGAATGAATCAGTCTATAATCAGGGATTTTCTTTCGTATCTTTTCTTGCCCGTGAATTCGGTGATGATGTACTCGAGAGAATTACCCGGTTGATGGGCGGTATGTTCTCTATCAGGATCGAGAAGGCTCTTAAGAAAGCTACGGGAATAGACGCAAAGGAGCTGTATAACAGGTGGAGAAGGGAACTCGAGGATAAATATAATGCCCAGGCATACAAAATCAGGCAGGATCCTGAACAGGGTAGGGTGTTTAATGTACGCGGCTCTTCAAACATTTTCCCGGTGTGGATAGGCGATTCGGATAATGTTGCTTATATTTCAAATGACAGGAGTGATTATATTTCGGCTACTTCTCTGTATATTCAGAATGTCAATGAGAACAGCCGGAAAAGACTGATGATAAATGTAGATTCACATCCGGCATATAATGAGAATATCAATAAATTAGTTTACTCTAAGCACAGAAAAAACAAAGACCATTCGCATTTTTACGATCTGTACCTGTATGATCCGGATACCCGCAATGAAGAATGCATCACTGAGTCTATGCGGGCGATATATCCCACATTTTCACCGGATGGCTCCACTGTATTTTTCGTCAGGGGAACAGACGGTACATCGAATTTATATTCATACAGGATCGAATCAAAAGAACTTACAAAGCTTACGGATTTTTCGAATTTCGAAGAACTTTATATGTCGTCGGTCTCACCTGACGGAAACAGGATCGTTGTCTCGGTTGGCTCGCGGTTCGGCAGGGATCTGGCAATAATGAATTCGGACGGTTCTGAGTTTAAATACCTGCTCGACGGCCTTGAAGATGAAAGAAATCCGTCATTTGCACCCGATGGGAAAAAGATATATTACAGTTCCGATAGAACAGGGATTTACAATATCTACGAATATGATCTTGATTCAGGATCGATCAAAGCTGTTACAAACGTGCTCGGGGGAGCATTTATGCCCGCGGTCAATTCAACGGGACAGCTGATATATTCACTTTTTACGCTGGAAGGTTACAAACTGGCTCTGATCGATAACATCAGGTATACCGGGATAGAGGATGAAATTATAGAGCAATACAGGAACAGGAAGTCCGATAAGGATACCGGGATTGTCAATTTCCCTGAATACGAGATAAAACCTTATGAATACGAAAGCCTGAATATTTTCTTTCTGCCGAGGATCATGCTCGATTACGGTAAACCTAAACTGGGTGTTTATACTTACGGCGGAGACGCTCTGGATAAGTACACTTTCTTTGCAGGCGCCGCAATTAACAAACAGAAAGACAGAGACATGTTCGCCCTATTCGATTTTAAGAAGTTCAGGCAGACGATCTTCCTTGAACTCTATAATCTGACGCGTCATACCTCTTTCTTTGAGCTCCCGAACAGGACATTTAATATAGACCTTGGTTTCTGGGAAGTTGATTTCGGATTACGGCAGAAAATAACAGAAGAACAGGAATACCAGGTCAAAGCTGTATACGGTAGACAGTGGTCAAATATTGATCTTGAAATCCCCGGTCACGTTGAAAGACCGTTAAGATATGATTATTACAAGGGTTTGAATTTCAATATAAACTGGCGTTATGACAATGTCGTGTCGAGAATGGATATGGAGATCAATCCTTCATATGGAAGAAGGATATTTATAGATTATTGGCTTAATTATGATAAAATATTTGAAGATTTTATAATTAAGGACTATGGATTAGATGAAATATATAAAAACTACGACTATCATAAACTTATATTCGATTATAAAGAATATATTGGCACACCGTTCCTTTTGGACAGGAGTTCACTTTCATTACATATAGAGGGTGGTTTCATTGATCGTCCTGTGGATGATTTTCTTAATTTCTTTTCAGGTGGACTGACCGGGATAAAGGCATACTCCTTTTACAGTATAGAGGGCAGGAAGAAGCTGAACACAACAATCACTTACCGGTTTCCGGTTTTAAAGGAAATAGGAAGACAATTCGGCCCATGGTACTTCGATAAACTGTATGCTTCTGCGAGTTACCAGGCAGGAAATGCGTGGAACGATGGTTCAATCACATATGACGACATGAAAAAAGGTATTGACCTGGGCATCAGGCTGGATATGTTCTCGTTCTATATTTATCCGACGAAGGTAGGCTTCAATGCGGCATACGGATTCGATGAATTCGAGACTTTCAACCGGCTCGAGGGCAAAACATGGAAATATTTTCTGACAATATTATTCGGTTACGATTTCTAAGAGTGTTAAATATGATAAAATTATCTGTAAAAATACTATTAATGCTATTATTTACTGTGACCTGCCTTTTTGCCCAGTCAGGATCCCCGCTAGAACGACCGTCCGAGGATTATTTGAAAGCATTGGCAGAAAAAAAATGGGATGACTCTCCCACAACAGATTTCGGATATGATTTCCAGCCTTCCGGTTCCGGGAAGAATAAATCTATCTTGAAAGCTGTTGCTCTTTCAGCGTTACTGCCCGGTGCGGGACAGCTTTACCTTGGTCATAAGTATAAGGCCCTGGGTTTTATTAGCGCCGAAATCCTTATGATCATAGGCTGGAACAGCTACAATAATGAAGGCGAAAAGATCGAGAATGAATTCCGGGAATATGCGGATACACACTGGAACGAGGCTGCATATAGGGAATGGAAGGACAACCTTCCCCCGGGATCGACTTTTTCCCATACTTTACCCGGGGCAAAGAACCAGCAGTATTACGAGATGATCGGGAAATACAATCAATTTCTCGCAGGATGGCCCGATACAGCCGGTGATCCCTGGGAATCCCAGATGAGATTGTTTTATATGATGCGACAGGATGACAGTAACAAGAATTATAAAAGAGCTGAGCTGCTTGCGAATTTACTGCTCGTGAACCGTGTTGTCAGTGCGGCAGAGGCGGCAATCAGCGCAAAACTTAAAAGCTCAAAAATCAAAGGCAATATAGGTTTTCAGCCATATTACAGGACCATGGAGATAATTCCGGTTATCAATTTACAATATAGAAGGTAGAATTCATGAATTACAGGATAATAACACTGGTAATTTTAATTGCATCTATAGCGCTGTTGAGCGTACCAGCGCATTCACAAGACGATCACAGATCCCCGGCAAAAGCATTCTTCTATTCGCTTCTGCTTCCGGGCCTGGGACAGAAATACGTTGACGGTGAACTCGGATTCGCAAAATATTTTATCGTTACAGAGGCAATAATGATCGGTTTTGCCCTTGGGAATGAGCTTTATTCAGACTGGCTTGAAGAGGATTACAGAGCTTTCGCAGCAAACCATGCCGGTGTGGATATTTCAGGCAAGAGCAAGGATTATTTCGTTACAATTTCGCGCTATAACTCGATATACATTTATAACGAATTCATGAGGCAGGACAGGTATTTCAATAAAGTACTGAACGAAACACCTGAAAACATCTGGATATGGGATACTGTAGAGAACAGGACAAAATTCTATGATCTCAGAGTAGATGCGGATAACGTTCAGAACAGGACTACGTATTTCTATTCGGGTGTATTTTTAAATCATGTAGTCAGTAGTATTCATGCAGCAATAAAGGCGAAAAGGCACAACAGTAGAGTAAAAAGGGATGAACCGGGAAAAATCGGTTTCAATATGGGATTTAATCCATTAGACCAGAGGAGATTCTTCAAAGCAGAGATCAATTTCTGATATTTATATTCATGCCTGATATCCATCCGAATCGTGTAGAGCACTGCCGCCGATAATACCGGGAATTATTCATGCAGGAATTATGTTGGAATAAAACATCAACTATTTTGTATCATTCTTGAGTTTAAGGAACATAATTCAAGTGCAGGCGTATATAGGATTCTAATGACTGAGATTTGATAAAATACAGCCATTCTCCCTAAAGGTATATTATAAACCGGGAACGCAATTTTTTAAACGTTGAATAACTAACAGGAGTAATTGATGAGAAAAAGTATATTGGCTTTTTTTATTCTATTGGTTTTTTGTAGTTCATTGTTCGCTCAGGAGATCAAATTCAATGCTCAGGTAAGATACAGAGCTGAATATGATAAAAATGGGGGAAGTTTCAGTACAGCTAATTTTCAGAATGCTGTAGCAGGTAACAATTTCGAGCTTCTTAGAACAAGATTTGGTGTTATGCTTGACAGCGGTAATGATATTACCGGATATATACAGCTACAGGATGCGCGAAAATTCGGAGAGGAATACAGCACAATGGAAGCTGTAGCAGACAGATTCGACCTGCATCAGGGATATATCCATATCAAGAACCTGTTCGACAAAGAGTTTAATCTGAAACTCGGCCGCATGGAAATAATACTTGGTAACCAGCGTCTTGTAGGAGCAGTCGGGTGGAGTAATACAGGCCGTTCGTTTGACGGTGCAATGCTCTGCTACCATGGCGAGACTTATAACATGAAATTCTTTCATACCAAGGTTAACGAGAATACTCCCAATACCGACTACGATCCTGATGAATATTTCTCAGGTCTTTTCTATTCATTAAAGCAGAGCGAGATCAGGAAGATTAACCTTTTCGGTTTCCTGAATTTTAATAATAACAGGGTTCCGAGCGGAGTGAACGAAGACGACAGACAGTTAATCAGGTTTACAACAGGATTCGATTATACTGCAAATCGCGACATGTTTGATTATGAGGTCGAAGCTGCTTTTCAGCTTGGTAAAGAGTATGAGGTAGCGCTTGACAGAAGACTCGATGTCAGTGCATTTATGTTCGGCGCAAGAGGACATTATAAGTTTGATCATGAGAAGAAACCGTTTATCGGTTTAGGTTTCGATTATCTTTCCGGTGACGATGATCCAATCGATGATAAGATGAAATCTTTCAACACCCTGTACGCTACTAACCATAAGTTTTATGGTTACATGGATTATTTCACAAGTTTCCCTAATTCCGTATTCGGATTCGGACTGAGCGATTTCTTTGTAACCGGCGGATTGACATTCAGCGAGAATGCTTCATTGAGGGCAGACTGGCATTATTTCAATCATGCGGAAAAAGATTTTTATGATAATCAGTATCTTGGAAACGAGTTTGATCTTACTTATATGTATAATTTTCGTGAAACAGTGGATGTTCAGCTTGGCGGATCATTTTTTCTGCCGGGTGATGTACCCAAGAGGATCGATAAGAACGATGAACCGGGTTGGTGGACTTATTTAATGGTGGCATATAATTTCAAACAGAACTAATCGTTTCATCGCATATAAATCATTAAGGGATGTGTTTGTGCCAGCACATCCCTTTTTGTTTTCATTAACTGCATTAGATACCTTACTAGAGTTATTATCAGGCTAAACATCATCGCTATTATTCAGTTTGTCATTAAAAAAAATCCTGTCTATTTTGCTGTATATTAGAAGAAATATCAGGAATATGACTAAGATTCCTGCCTGAAATAAATCCGTATTGTTAACTCCTGAGTTAAGATATAATGAAGAAGAAATATCCCTGATCAGGCCGGGTAATATTTCACTCCAGATAGAAACAGCATCATTCTTCATGAAAAGTATTGATGCTGCTAAAAAACCTGCAGCCGCCGGAACAAGGTAAAACAAAATATCCTTGATCGTATTATTCTTCGGATCAATATTTTTTATCGTATTAAGTATTGAATCTTCCAGGCCATTTGAGAAAATATCCCCGGTTTCCCGGTCTAAAGTGTCGACAACCTGTTTATACAATATCAATTGGATACGGCAGGATCTGCAATTATTCAGGTGATCTTCAAATCTGTTTCGGATTTCAGATTCTCCAGTTATATATGCCTGAAGATCATCATCTGTTAAATGTTCTTTTGACATATTTCCTCATTTCGGTATAACATTAATATCCTTTCTTTTAATATCTTCCGGGCCCTGAACAACTGGCTTTTTACCGTACCTTCAGGCAATCCGGTAATGCTGCTGATTTCACCCATAGACATATTTTCAACATGATAAAATGAAATAACAACTCTATACTTGACCGGCAGATTTTCAATCTCCCTGCTCAGCATTTCTATGATCTGTTTCTCCTCGAGAATACGGTCCGGTGAAAGACCATCAGAAACAAAAGTATCTATTCGCGACTCAAGATTATCAGGATTCTTTAACTTTTCTTCTGAGGTATCTTCCAAGAGAGGTATACGTTTTTTTCTAAGATATTTGATGCATGTATTGTAGGCGATTCGAGCTATCCATGTTGACAATTTTGACCTGAACTTGAAAGTGGACAGGTTTTTATAGATCTTGACAAAGATTTCCTGTCCAAGCTCCTGACGGTCATCCCTGTTGCTGATCATTCCGGATACAACAGTTGAAACTAGCCTGCGGTAACGCCTGATCAGGATTCGGTACTTCTCTTTATCACCTTCGATTATCTCGTGAACTAATCTGTTTTCATCTTCAACAGCATACATAAGATATCAGACCTTTATAATGATTATTAGTTGCGCAGATCATTAATAAAGATTAAACGCAACTTTCTTTCTGGTCATGAGTCTAATCGGATTAAGAACAATAAAGCTTTATGTAAGGTACCAAATTATCCGGATAAAGCAATGAAAAGAACAGGTTAGAAAAAATGAGACAGGAGAAAAAATGGACTTATATCCTAACATTATACTGTTTGTTGCAGTTATTATCGCTGTAACAGCTATAATAATCTCTAAGATATTTACTGATGCACGGATAAAGCAGAAACTCATTGATCAGGGAATGGTTGATGAGAAGGACAACCAGCTGTTCTGGAAAAGACCCCGCGAGCATCCGATGGTCTATCTCAAATGGCTGATTTTTATAATGGCTTTCTTCATTCCAATCGGACTGAGACTGGGTTTTTCGAGTATTATAAGCCCGGAATTCCTGGTTGTTTTGTTGATTGTATTTCCAGCAGCCGCAATCTTTATCTATTACAAAATAGCAAAGAAGGAATATGACAGTAGTACCACAGAAAAGGAAATTTAATTTTCTGAAGTTCTCACGGGGAAGTCTTTACAGGGACTTCCCCAGGATGATACCGGCGAACATTGCGGCAAATCCGAGAGTGTTATGCGAGACGATGTTTATCATTGCCATGAACCATTTTGCGGACCGGATCAGCTCGCTGCTTTCGAGGATCAATGCAGAAAAGGTGGTAAAGGCGCCGAGAAATCCAATCAGTATTATAACTCTCGTTTCTCCTGAAACAGGGTAACGGTTTTCGAAAAGGGCCCAGAGCAGACCTGCCATAAAACATCCGGATACATTGACTATCAAGGTTCCCCATAGCGGGGTAAGGGTGGAGAATTTGCGGATAACGCCTACGACCGCGTATCTCGTAACAGTACCCAGGGCACCGGCAAGAGCCAGCCACATGAGTTTCTTGATCATTATGGAGTCCTTCTTCATAAGGTTCAAATTTCACAGGATCAAATCAATAGAGAATTGCTGGAATCGCATTATTTACATCAGAGCGCATTCTCGTCAGCGGGTTCCCGAACCGCAGGAGTCATCAGCCGTTATGGGCGGTCAATGGGAGACTCCATCCCCAATAGTATTATAATTTACCCATTTTTCTGAATAGAATCAATATTTGAATCATTCTCATATTACGAAATCGGTATTTTTCTGTTTGATAAATATGTATTATTTTTATAATATTGTTATATCTAATAAAATACACTTAATACTTTCCCGGAGAAGGACATGCGTGGTTTAAAGGATAAAAGAGTATTGATCACCGGAGGTGCAAGCGGAATAGGAGCCGCTGTTGCAAAACGGTTTCTCGCGGACGGCTCGAAAGTGGTTGTTGTCGATATAGACGATAATGCGATCGAAGAGATAATCAAAGAACTTCCCGATCTAGCAGGTACAATCCATGCGGATGTGTCTGATGCTGATCATGTAAAGACAGCATTTATAGAACTTAAAAAGATTTGCGGCGGTATCGATATCCTGATCAATAATGCCGGTATAAGTATTCGTCATATGTTTCTCGATATAACACCGGATGAATGGCGTAAGGTCATGAGTGTGAATCTCGATGGAGTGTTTTATGTCGCCCAGGAAGCAGCCAGGTATATGCTGAAAAACGAGAATGGCGGAGTTATTCTGAATATGGGTTCTACCAACGGTATAATGGGTTATCCGCTATATATTGACTATAACTGTTCCAAGGCAGGTGTGATCGAGCTTTCCCGGTCGATGGCGTTGGAACTCGCTCCGAAGATACGCGACAATGCGGTCTGCCCGGGATACATTTTAACACCGATGCAGGAAGCAGAATATACACCGGAAATGCTCAAGGAATGCGCGAGTAAAATCCCCCTGGAAAGGCTCGGAAAACCAAAAGAAGTTGCTGCATTGTTCGCATTTCTGGCATCGGAAAACGGAGCTTATATCACAGGACAGGCTTTTGTAATAGACGGCGGCGAGATAGCCGGTGGGCTTGCCAGTAAGTATGAATAGGAAATTGATTCAATAACAATTCGCTTGCGGTCTTTATTTTATTAGCGGTTGATCACCATTTTTAATGTAGAAACTTGATTTATCAGGGTTAAATCAGGATAAAGTATCTGATAAATCAAATTCCTACTGTTCATCATGATCAATTTTTTGCCGAATATTTTGAATTTAGCTGAATTACCTACCCTTACTAATTCTTAATGATCTATAAAATTTAGTACCTGATGTTTTCCAGTCCGGGTGCACGGAGAACGTTCTGGTACGGATTAAGACTCAGTTCACCAAGTATAGACGTCAGGGGTTTAACCACAGATAAAAGTTTATTCAATGTTGTTTTCTCCTGTTTGCCGGTTTTGATGTATCCGCTTTCAAAAAGGAGTTCAAATGTCGATCTCTCTCTTGGGAATATCCTGATCTTAACAGGTGAATCCTCCGGAATCATAGCCGCTTCCTTCGCGGCTGCGATCGCTTCGGGATAACCTCCGACTTCATCGACAAGCCCTATTTCGACAGCTCTTTCACCGGTATATACTCTCCCTTTTGCTATTTCGAGCACATTTTCTAAAGGAATATTCCTGCCGCGAGAGACTTTACCCGTGAAATCTTCATAGATCCTGTCCAATCCTGCCTGAAATATTTCCAGTTGATCTGATGAAAAATCTTCGATAAATGAAAAGGCATTTGCGTTCTTGCTTGTCTGGTATGAGTCCCATGAAATACCGAATTTCTCCCAGAGTTCCTTTGTAACCAGCTTAAATCCGTAAACCCCTATTGAGCCGGTCAGTGTACCCGGCTGCGCAAGTATCCTGTCTGTTTCAGCCGCGATGTAGTAACCTCCGGAAGCGGCGACATCACCCATAGAGGTAATGACCGGGATACCCTTTTCCCTTGCTCTTATAATTTCACGTCTTATTACATCAGATGCAATGTGAGAACCTCCGGGACTATTTATTCTCATAATGATCGCGCTGACGTCTTTATCTACTGCATCTCTAAAAGCACGGGCTACCGTAGCTGCCCCGGCTATTTCACCGCTGATAATGGGATCATATCCGCTACCACCGCTCAGTATCGTGCCGTTGGTATAGATCAACGCGATCTCCTCTCCCTTATTGTTCCTTCTGCCGGCACCCTGAAGATATGTTCTTATTGAGAATGTCTTTGCCCTTCCGCCAGTAATCTCCCGTATTTTTTCTACAGCTTCATCCCGGTATCCAAGGCCGTCAACGAGATCCATTTCGAGCGCTTCTTCTGCGAAGAACGGCCCGTTATCGATTGATTGTCTTAAATCACTCAAGGGTAAGCCTCTTGATTCAGCTATGCCGTCAAGTATCTGCCCGAATTGAGCATCCAGTATCGAACTTGTAGCCTCGAGATGGTGTCTGGTATACTCCGTTTGAGTATACTGATTGTATGCATTCTTATATTCTTCACGCTGCCCCCCTTTAGCGACGACACCGAGTTTATCCATAGCGCCTTTAAGGAACATGGCTTCACTTGACAGCCCCATTAGCCCAAGCATTCCTGTTGGCTGCAGATAGATTTCGTCAAATGCTGTCGCAAGATAATAAGATCCGTTGCCGGACTGTAACTCACCGAAAGATTCAGTATATACGACTGCAGGTTTTCCAGATCTTCGGAATTTTTTAACTGCGCTTCGTATCTCCTGGATCTGTGCTAAACCAAGCTGTCCTCCAGCCTTTGCGACAAGTCCTGTTACGCGTGAATCGTATGAAGCTCTGTCTAAAGCATCGACGAGATCACGAAGTGTGAAAGGATGGCCGAATACTGCTCTCGATACCGGTTCCTCCGATACATACTCCGGAAATCCGCTTGACATGTTGACTTCAAGAATCACTTTCCCGGGAATCGAAACAGGGGAGCTTACTGTGAAGACCACCATCAGTAGTAATACAAATAAAATCGAAGCCACGATTCCCAGTACAGCGAAGAATCCGATAAAGAATTTCAATATTATATTTTTCTGCCTCCTTGGAGGGGCAGTAGTCTGTTGATATTCCATTGACTAGTCCTTTTATTTTATTGTCACAATCAATATAATGATGAACCGAGTCTAATTACAAATTTATTTTCATCTTTATGAGTCAGGCGCCATGTGAAATCCATTCTGAATACGAAGATCCCACCGAGTCCTACTCCCGCCTCCCAGAATGTCTCTTCTGTAATCCGTACAGGAAATGAACTGTGTGTTATATTCGATTTGGAAATATCTGTGCTACCCGCAGCCGTGAAGAATATAAGATCGTAGTGCCTGCTCTTGAAATACGGGATTTTAAGTGTACGGAAGAGGTAGCTTCCTGTATTATATTCAAAATGCAGGGCTGTCATCATATCTCCGGAGAATTCATTGATGTTAATAGTTCTGAAAGCCCCGAAACTGGAATAATCGGATATGGAACCGGGAAGTGTAAAATAATACTGCGGTGGAAGATCCCCGCCAGAAAATCCTCCTACAAGTTTTAAGACATAGTATCCGAATCCTCTTGTAAACTGATCCCTGCGGATCGAAAAAAACAGTCTGGTAAAATCGAGATCGCTGTTCCTGATATCAGGTTGAGCATGTTTCAGATCAGCGTTTATTATCCAGCCGTTCTTTCCACTCAGAGGCACTTCAGTAATCCCGATATCCATGAACTTGCGTGAATCAAAATTCAAAGTTAATCCGAATCCCCTGTAGTCACCGTCGAGAATGGAAGGATTGTAACGATAGCTTCCAGAACCAAACAAAGAATAATCAGAGTTCTTTTTCTGGCTTATATGCTTCTCTTCTATATAAGAAAACCCGAGCAGTGTTCGCGGCAGAGGACGCCATCTGGTGAAGATATTCCATCCCTCGGTAAGAAAATAATCGTAGTAATCTACTTTTTCAAAAAGTGCAAGAAATGTATTGGAAGTTGTCCCAAAGATGAATTCAGGAAATGTAGTATTTATCTGCTCATAAGCCATATAACCAAGTGAAATATCACTTTCAGATATAATTGTTCGCTCGATTTCAAACCTGTATTTGAAATTCTTGTCCGAGAAACCATATCCACCAGCGGCAGTAACGGTTGTTCCCGGAAAAAAATTGTTAATATGGAGTCCTAATCCCAGATAATGACCTTCCACCCTGTTAAACCTGTAAAAATCCGAGAATTCGGTAATTGGCAGATCACTAAAATTCAGGGGAGACTGGAATATGAATTTAACTGTCCTCCCGAAGGGGCTATTCATTTCCTCTTCGATCTCTTTATATACGTGCTTTTCTTTCTCTGTCAGCGGAATTGCCTGCATTGATGCCCATGTAAGCGAATCCGCATCATCAGCATCGGGAGAGATGCTGACTACCATTTCATCAAATATCCCGGTGTCGAAATCGGTATTGTTTATCGAGTAATCATGAATAACAGAAGTCTGTTTGAACATTATATTGTTTATTTTTGGCAGAAAATTCATAAATGTCAGGTCGAATTCGTAGGTTATATGAACCGGAAGCCAGAAGTAGCCTTCATATAATGCGAATTTTTCCCTTATGCGGAAGTTCTTAAGTGGTGGGAGCTGGAATGCTTCATTAAAAGTAACATCTATGTCCATTACAGAGTAGGTGGAATCCGCTATACTAATAATACCCTTAAAAAGCGGAATATTATCCTTACGCGGTTCCATATTTATCCTGAAGATGTTAACATTGTTGATCGCAGTTGTATCGATCATCTCGAATGAATAATAATCAAGTGATTTGCGGTTTATGGGGCCGATAACAAGGTTCCTGTCAAACGTTATTACATCATCATTCAGGTTTGGAATAATACCTGGGCTGAAGGCATTCTGTGCGGGATTGAAATTATCAGTCTGCTTTCTTGCATTAACGATCTCCTTGTATTTATCGGGCTGAGACCAGAATCCGGAAGACTGGGTTTCAAGAATACCCACGATAAGTGTATCCCTTTTACCTTTATTAGTTACATCTATATTGAAGACTGATTTTGAATATGCCTCGAAATTATAATTATTGAGTTTCTCCAGTATCTCATGCTTTTTTTCTATAGCTCTCAAGATAATCCGTTCAGCAGGATTATGTCTGAAGGCGCTGACCACTATCTCCCTCTGCATCGCGGCGGATGGTTCAAGAAATATGTCTTCAGTAAGGTTCATATCGGAGATCTCTACTGTAAGTGTATCTGAATTATAACCGATATAGCTGAAGAGAAGCCTGTGAATTCCCCGTTCCAGAACGATAAAATAGTAGCCCTTCTCATTAGCAACAGTTCCTTTTGAAGTTCCTAATACCCTGACATGTGAATAGGGCAGGAGAGTGTTTTTTTCACTTTCCCTGATATTTCCTCCCACACCATACAACCTTGATTGAGAGGTCGAATTTTCAGGTCTTGAAATCATAACTGTAATCAAAAAAAATATATAAAGTAATTTTCTCAATTATGTTTCCCTTAAGCAGATAATTAAAAGGTCCAGGAATATTATTATGTGAGATAATACGGTCGGAAAATCAGGATTGTTCCTAAAAAACAGGTAATAAAACAGATACTATAATTTTCTCCCCTTCCAATTCCACCATTTCAGAAGTTCAGGTTCATGATCTCTGTTTGATGCAAAGTAAATTGCACAGCGGAAAACATATAAAACGCATTTATCCACATCCCTTCCTGCCATAGAGCACATCCTCATGTAAAGCTCTTCGGGATCCCTTCCGGCAAGATCATCCAGAGATCTTACACCAAGTTCCCAGAGCCGGTATGCCAGCTTTGTCCCCACTCCGGGGATCTTACTGAATTCCTTTAACAGGTCAGGATCCGGTATAGATTTCATTTCTTCACCTTTTTTCGTGGTTTCTTCTCTTTTGGAGGCATTGCCGATACAAAATCTACAGAACGCTGAATCCAGGAATTTAATTCAGATGCTTTTCCGTAAACCGGCTCAGGAACAACGACATATTCTCTCATCTTTCTTCCTTCCATGGGCTCAAAGATCATTATCTCATCATATTCTTCAAAAATTGCCTCCCTGTCTTCTTCAGAAAGACGTAAAATGATACTATCCTGATGTACTGCCGAGAACATGTTATTGTTTATGAAGTAAGCAGGGCAGCCAAACATCATCTTTTTCTCGCAATGGACGTGTTCAAGGGAATCAGCGAGAAGTTCGACAAGTTCAGGTGATACTTTTTTCCATTTCAAAGTATTTTTTCAACCTTTTATAATTCTTCAGCTTCCTGAACGCATTCGGGTGCATTGTTTCTCGGCGAATTTACTATCGGAGATACTCTGTACATCCCCATTTCTTCCGGGGAATATGGTTTCAGCATATCGAGCAGAGAATCTTTATTCCTGTTGGATGGATCGAGCCAGTCAGGTATTCTATCATAAGGCATAATTACAGGCATTCTGTCATGAATCTGTTTTGCCGTCTCATTTGCTTCGGTCGTGATTATTGAACAGGTCTCAACTGTTTCGTTCTCAGGGGATTTCCATGTTTCCCAGATCCCTGCGATCCCGAACGGTTCTTTCGTCTTCAGATGAAAGAACACGGGGATCTTCATTTTTCCTTCAGTATACCACTCGTAGTATCCTGTGGCGATAACAAGGCATCTTCGTTCACGAAATGCGCTCCTGAAGCTCGGTTTCTCCGCGATCGTTTCGGACCGGGCATTGCAGAGTTTTGTTGCAAAGGAATCGTCTTTAGCCCATGAGGGGATAAGTCCCCATTTGAAGTCGGTAAGAATGTTCGTTCCTCCGTCATTTATCACCGAGACCACCCTTTGAGTGGGAGCAACGTTATAGCTCCGTTCGATCTTTGTCAGGACTTTGTTTATATCGAATGCTTTTTCAATGAGAGAAAGCTTGCTCTCCCTCGCAAATCTCATGCACATAGGCAACCAGTTACCATAATATCTCCCAATAGTCTACGGGGAGTAATGTTTCAGTTTTATTTCCAGATTAACAAACTTGAAAATAATTATCAAACGAAAATTAATCCCATCTGAATGTAAGGAACGAGATGACCAGGAAGATGACCATCATAGACGTCAGAATTATGATCTCTTTAATATGATCCGTAAATCCATTGCCTACCCATAATCCACGTAAAAGATTCACTACATGTGTCAACGGAAGAACCTGGTTGATTGTTCTGAGATGCTCAGGCAAAACTTCTCTCGGAATAGTGGCCCCGGAGAGGAATATCATCGGAAAATATACGGCATTTGACGCTATCTGTGCAGCACGTGCGGTCTTCAAAACACCCGATAGGACAAAACCAATCGAGAAAAAACTCATACTGCTGAGTATGAACGCTATTGTCATTTTCAGGGGATTCCCGAGAAACTTCAGGCCGTAAGCGAGTTTACCTGCAATTATCAGGATTACCATACCTGCTACTGTAAGCATGAATACGATGATCATGATTGCGCTAAGGATAGTCTGGGGCCTCAGCGGTGTTGCATGCAGCCTTCTCAGTATTCCTGTTTCCCGGTATGATGAAAATATCAGGGTTACAGAAATGAGTCCGGTCATTGCTATGATCATCGCTGAATATGCCGGTACGGCAGTATCTATAAATCCCACACCTCCGAAAAATGGAGTAGGTTCATTTCCGTAGATCGAGCCGAATATAAATAGCAGCATAAGGGGAAAGACCAGGGTGAAGAACATCGCAATAGGTTCTCTGTAGAACATTTTGAATTCAATAACTGTCAGTTTCCATAGGCTTTTCATATTCTTTTTCCTTAATCCCTCATTTCCCTGCCGGTAAGCTTCAGGAAAACATCTTCGAGTGTTGATTTTTCACTTCGGAAATCGCTGAATGCGATCTTTTTTTCAGTCAGGTGATTCACTACTTTCTGAGTCAGATCTGCGGAGTTCCCGTATATAATTATCCTGTTATCTGTTCTGTCAAAACTAGTCAGTCCTTCAATTCCACCCAGGTCTACATCAATGTTATCATCAACCAGTGTGAATTCTATCCGTTCATTGTGGGAATATTTTCTGATCAGCTCGGAAGGAGTGTCAATTGCAATAATTTTCCCGTGGTCAATTATCGCCACCCTGTCGCAGAGTTTTTCGGCCTCTTCCATGAAATGAGTTGTCAGGTATACAGTTTTGCCTTTATCTTTCATGGACCTGACAAGGTTCCACATGGCCCTGCGCGCCTGTGGATCGAGCCCGGTAGTCAGCTCGTCGAGAAAAACTATCTCCGGATCATTGACCAGCGAAAGGGCAATAAAGAGCCTCTGCTTCTGTCCCCCTGACAGTTTCGAGAAATATTCATTCCTTTTCTCTGTCAATCCGAGCTGTTCGAGGATAATATTCCAATCAGTACTCTTTGGATAGATCGAAGAATACAGGTCAAGAGCTTCCCATACTCTGATATGCTCCTGAAGCTGTGACTGCTGTAATTGTATGCCGATCACTGGTTTAAGCTTTGAGCCTTCTTTCTGAGGATCATATCCGAGCACATCGATAGATCCTTCGTCAAATTTTCTTAAACCTTCAATGCACTCAATAGTTGTGGTTTTTCCGGCGCCGTTAGGCCCGACCATCCCGAATATCTCGCCATGAGAAACCTCAAAGGAAACATCATCGACCGCTTTATTGCTGCCGTAGGATTTCTTTAGACCTTCGACTTTGATAACAGTATTATTTTTCATTTATAGTCCATATTAAATAATAAGAGTGCAAATCTGTTTAACAGGAACTGAGCACAATTGTGTTTCGGTTATCGATTTAACCAATAACCATCAAAAAAGTATTTATTCTTGTGAATTATGCCTTCCGTTTATACTTACCCATTAATTCGCCCTTCTGGATAATATGTCCGCTCATTGCCTCCTCGAGATCGGCCTTGGTTATGCCGGGCTCTAGGTCGAGCATTATATCCAGGGCATAGAACTTAAAGAAGTATCTGTGAGGTTCGCCGGGTGGCGGACAAGGCCCTCCGTATCCGGTTTTCCCGAAATCGTTCTTTCCCTGCTTCGTCCCGTCAGACAATATGTCATCTCCGGGAATTTGCTCCAAGAGGATCCTTTCATTCGGCGGGATGTTAAAGATAACCCAGTGAACGAATGTACCGGAAGGCGCATCAGGATCGTCACAGATCAGGGCAAAGCTTTTTGTTCCGGGCGGGACATTGCCCCATTCAAGAGGCGGTGACATATCAACATCGTCACATGTGTACCTGCGCATGATCAATCCCCCGTTTTGAAACTCTGTACTGGTGAGTACTAATCCCTTTTCATCCGAATCTTTTGATCTTTTTTTGAACAGTCCCATATTACCACTTACGTTATGTTGGACATAAATTCAGTTATAAACAGGTACTGCAGCCGTGAATATATGAATTTCGGGATTCAAATACCAATAGAAATTCAACTATTTTCTACCAGTCGAAAGGACAGTCCGGCAGCGCAAGTACATTATACGACTGTTTTTCGCTTTCTATCGCAAACATTTTTAAAAAGAATAAACCTATTCCGGAGGCTCCCTGGGCCCAGCCGGTCTGAGTGTATTTTTCACCCGGAATGGTCCTGTGTTCAGCGTTATACCATTTCAGACCTCCGGATTCTTCTGTCGCCTGGTGAGACAGCTCAACTACCATTTTCTCCGCCCATGAATAATAAGTTTCTTCACCTGTGATCTTATACATATTAACAAAAAAATCGCCGATTCCGGCAGTACCGCAGCACTGGCTGACATTCCAGTATCCATCATGCTCGTGTTCATGTATGTCAGGATTCATCAGCCATCTTGCCGACTCCTTAACAAGGTCCAGCCATTTCTCGTCATTTGTATCTAGATACAATTGATAAAAGAGCCGTGCTGTGCCGGGAGGTCCATGACAATAGCTTACATAGTAAAGGTCCTTTGCATCCGGTTCATGATGATACCAGGCGACACCCTCTCCGGGATTCTCCCTGTTATTTATTAACCATTCTGCGCCTTTTAGAGCGCTGTCGAGAAATCTCTGGTCTCCTGTCTTCTTAAATAGAAGCGCAAGGTAATAAGCAATCCCTGAAGTTCCGTGGGAAAAATTAGGATAGATCTTATCATATCCCTTATAAATTGCCCATTTGTTTCCCGTATCTTCAATTATAGCCTGGTCCATAAGATAAAGCCCTGCTTCAACGGCGGTTTCAAGATAGACGGGTTCATTCAATACCTCTGCAGCCCGGACCATGAACATTCCGGTTCCGGCTGTACCGGATATTATATCGACAACCTGACTCCATCTCTTTCCGGAATCTTCTTTGACAGCGGCTGCATTAAGGTAATCTGCCGCTCCCTTTGCATATTCCCTGTATTTCTCATCCTTAAGCTCAGAGTACATTTCCAGAAAAACTGTCCCGACTCCGGCAGTTCCAGTATACAACCCGGCGTCAGGAAATGGTTTATCCTGGTAGATGATATTTGTCCAGAAATAACCGTCTTTTTCTTTGTGAGCCTGTTTTATCAGCCATTCTGCTCCTTTAACAGCTTGCTCCTTTGCGCTGACATCTCCGGAAGCTTTGTATAATTCGAGGAAGAAGAGCACAGGCCCCGGGCTCCCATGATATAAAGAGATGTTACCTGTTCTGGTTGTATCCGGCTGAGGCGGCCAGTATACGGCGTTGTCTTCTTCAATTGCAACGGAAGATAGCCAGCCAGCTGTTTTTTCTGCATACGGGAGGTATTTTGATCCGCCCCGGGAGCAGGAATGGAAAACGGAAAAGAATAACAATGTCGTGATCGCGTAAAGATATCGGTTTCTTGTCATGATAAAAGTATCCACTATTTAAATTGCAGGTTCAGGGCAATTGTCAATCCGGGTGAGTTTCTTCCCGGTTCGACCGTAATATTCGTCTTGAATTTTCTATTTATGAGGAATCCCGGTAAAGGTATCAGGGGATCACCGGTAAAACTGTCCTTAATATGATCGTTCCCGGTAATTTGGGATATGACACCTGAAAGAAGAAATGTGCCCGCTCCGATCAATACGGCATTACCTCTGTGTTGATGGATTTTAAGATCACTCTCCGCCGCAGTTCTATCAATGTCGGTCCAGGCATTTTTCCGGTTATCATTATCCGTGTTCCTTCTTGTAATGAAATAGGCAGCAGCTGCTGCGGCCGCACCGGTATAAATAAGGTTGGTCTTACTGACAGGATTCCATTTAAGCCATGCCCATCTGCTTCTATCCCGGTAAACATCCATCTCATTTCTGTTCAGAAAATGGTTGATTAATGCTGCCGAAAACGCCGCAGAGCCATAAAGCATGGTTACATTTCTTCTATACCTGTTTATAATGATCTGCTGTCTGTAATATAATATCCCTGCAGGATCAAGAGCATCAGGCAGACGCTTTTCCTTGGAGTATTTTACATTGTCAAAATAAAGAGCAGAACCGAAAGAGAGGATTCCGAAAGTTACCAGGGATTTTGTTGAAGTATTGCAGCAATTAATACCACTGTAAAGATGTTTATTATGCCTTCCCCAGATCAACTGAGTTACAACCGAAGCCCCTATATTCAGTCCGCCCATAATGAATGCGGCATCTCTTTTCCTGTTGTATGACTCTACCCGGTCTCCATAAAAACTCTTCCCCGCACTGTCAAAAGTATCATCATATTTACTCTGATTGTGGTCTCCCATGAAATGAAAGTATCCACCGGCAATTATAGCAGTTATTCCGGAAAAAAGCCAGCTCTTGGAATTTAGGTTCAGCCGTGACATTTCCGGAAACAGAAGCCTTACCCTGTCATTCCTGTCAATTTCCTTCCCGGGATAGATATGCAGTATATCAAATCCGCCCCTGTTTCCGGCTTTTCTCAATAGCCTGATCTGGGCTATCCTCTGAATACTGTCCGCTGAATCCCTTACCACCGCAAGCGGCTGGCCTTCATTTAGAATCTCCTGCCTGTTCGTGACGAAAACACCGAGTTGAGATGTGAATCTTGAAACAGCCCCTACGTCTGGATAGTCAAGAATATTACGCCGGTTTTTAATGTCCGGAGACCTTTTTACATGCCATGGACTGCCTCTTTCAAATTCGATTGAATAAGGCGCTATCAGTCCACCTGCAGAATAATCCTGCAATTCAGGTCTGCTCCATGAAATTCTAAGTCTTTTTCCGGCGTCGATTAATACAGGTTTTCTCAGGCTGATTATCTTTGGAATATCTTCACCTTTTTTATATAAAACTGAAGCCAGGTTCAATCCGGTGATCTGACTGCTGCTTTTATTAGTTATACTGCAGGAAATCTTCAATCCTTCGTTGGAATCGTTATAAAGCTCTGCTTCAGAGATATACACAGGTGAACCGGAAGGATTGACCGGGGTGAAGGCAGTTTGACTTTGGTCGATATTTGAAGTGATTTCGGATGATGAAAAGATCAAAAGAAACAAGAGGCTTTTAATTAACGGATATGCCAAATTGTTATCCTGTTAATCATTAGACATTAAATTATTTAAAAATAATATTTTACAATCAATAATTCAATTGTTTTTTTCTTTTGATGAAGTATGGTCGTATACGATCCTCCATCCTTCGGCAAGTTTTTTAAAAATAAGAGTGAATCTCCCCCCAGGATCATCAGGTTCTCTTTGCAGAGCCCAGGTACCAGAAACATAAGCAGCATCAGGGGACATGAAATTCACGTTCAGGTTATCGAACGTTAATATTCCCATCATTTCAGGTTTGTATCTCTCCCTGTAGGAATCTAGCACGGCCTGCCAGCCTTTATTGATATTACCACCCGATACAAATGTCAGATCATCAGACTTCCAATATCCTTCCATATAGGCATCAATATCCTTTCTGTTCCATGCTTCAACCTGATCTTCGAGCACCTTTATCACAGCTGCCCTTTCAGCTTCACCTGGAGTAGATTGTTCACAATTTATAAAAAGCAGAAATAATGGAAGAATTAAAAATAGAAAATTTCTCATAATTACCTCAACAACTGCTTGTTTTGGTTGGTTTTATCCTGTAGATACAGGCTCAGAAAAAAAGATTTTCTTCTATTGAATATTTAATAACATTTTATGTATTTATCAATATAAAAATACTGCACAATATTCCAATCATTAACAACTAAATCAGGAGGAAGGTGTGAGAGGTTTACTTTTACTCTTCAGAAAACCTTTGGGTAGATTGTCTATGCTGCTTCTGACGGCGCTGTTTATTTCTTCACCGTCTGTCGGCAGCGCAGCCGACTATTCAAAGTACCACAATTATGATGAGATGACAAGGGCATTAAGAGAACTCGTCAATGCTCATTCAAGTATAGCCGAGCTTGTACCCCTCGGAGAAACACTCGAAGGCAGAACGGTTTGGGCAGTTGAGATAGCAGGAGGTCAGGGAGCTCCGGCGGATGAGAGGCCGGCACTGTTCATAGGCGCTGGTTTTGAAGGAGATCAGCTGATAGGAAGCGAGCTTGCACTGTTCACGATCGAGTACCTTCTTACAAACTACGAATCAAATGATGATGTGAAACAGAGGATCGATAATTATACCTTCTACATTGTGCCGAGAGTGAATCCTGACGGTACCGAAATGATGTTCGCAGGGCTGCAAACGGGACAAAAGACAAATACCAAACCTTATGATGATGATAATGACGGCAGGATAGATGAAGACGGTCCTGACGATATAAATAATGACGGTTTTATTACGGCCATGCGTGTAAAGGATATCGAAGGCGATTACATGATCGATCCGGCCGAACCGAGACTGATGAAAAAAGCCGATCCAAAAAAGGGCGAAAAAGGCGAATACAAGGTTTTCTGGGAAGGTCTCGATAATGATGGAGATGGTTTCATTAACGAAGATGCAAAGGGTGGTGTAGACCTGAACAGGAATTTCCAGCATGCGTATCCCTACTATAAAAAAGGTGCCGGATGGCACATGATAAGCGAGAACGAATCGAGAGCACTAATGGATTACGTACTCGAAAAGCGTAATATCGCGGTAATCCTGACATTTGGTGCAAGTGATAATCTTGTAAGTCCCCCGGGTTCGAGAGGCGAGATGAGCAGTGAGAAACTCCTTGGACTTTTTGAATTCGCCGAAAGCGGAAATGCAGGCTATGAGGCCGTAGGTAATGTCAGGATCGCCGGGGAAGGCGGAGGACGAAGGTTTTTCAGAGGATTCGGAGGATTCGGCCAGCAGCAACAGCAATCTAATGCCAGAAGGCCGGCAGGCAGGAGAGCGGCAACCACGGTTAATATGGATGATATTTCTTACTTTAATACAGTAAGCAGTAAATATAAAGAAATGACAGGTATCAATAATACTCCATTTGTTAGAAAACCTGAAGGGACATTCTTTCAGTATGGCTATTTCCAGTATGGTGTATTATCCTTATCTACAACAGGCTGGGGGATCGAAACTCAGGCAAGGCGCGGCGGCGGACAGGGACAGAACAGGCAGCAGCCTGCAGCTAATCCGCAGATGGCGCGTCAGATGAGACAGCGCCCCGGTGCTGCAAGGGGCGGAGCAGGACAAGGAGCAGGGAATGCTCTGGATATGAGCATGATAAAATGGATGGATAATGAAGGTATAGACGGATTTGTGGACTGGCAGTCAGTTTCACACCCTGAATTAGGAGACGTTGAGGTTGGGGGATTCAAGCCATATTCGGTAACAAATCCTCCTGCATCAAAGATCGCTGAACTGGGCCAATCCCATGCTGAATTTGCAGTGTACCTTGCATCACTTTTCGCAGATATCGAGATCGCAGACACAGAAGTAACTAACCACGGCGGCGGAATATTCAGAATTAAGGCGAAAATCCGGAATAATGGTTTTCTGCCGACTTCGCTGCAGCATGGTGTAGCTTCACGTTCAGTTAGGGGTACAATGGTTCAGCTCGGTGTGGATCCTAGTGACATTATATCGGGAAACAGAAAAACCGAGTACTTCACAAAGCTTAACGGATCAGGAAAAGTCATCGAATATGAATGGCTGGTCAAAGGCAGATCCGGTCAGAACATTGAGCTGAAGGTTGTTTCCCAGAAGGGTGGTACCGCAAATATAACATTAACATTGCCGAGACAATAATTTCGAATTATAGATTTATTCAATAAAATAATTGGATAATACAAAGGAGTAAATAAAGTGAAGATAAATATAAAAACGATCATAATAGCGATTCTGGCGCTTTGTGTTCTATCTAACGCATCGCCGGGATTCGGCCAGGGATCGTCAGATCCCCATTTTAAGGTGAAGCTCGACTTTAACCGCTGGCATGATTATTACGAGCTGAAAGATGATTTTCAGAGGCTTGAGAAAGCTTATCCGAAATTCCTGAAATACTCCACAGTGGGCAAAACGGTTACAGGTAAGGATATCATGCTTATCACTATCAATAATCCAGATACCGGACCTGAGATGAGCAAGGCAGCCATGTACATCGAGGCCAATATCCACGGCAACGAAATACAGGGTGGTGAGGTTATTCTCTATACTGCATGGTATCTCATGGAGAAGTACGGTAAAGTGGATGATATTACCAGAATAGTTGACGAGAGAGTTTTCTACCTGTTCCCAACGGTAAATCCGGATGGAAGGCAGTATTTCATGGATGAAACAGGTACAAGCTCGAGGACTGGGCATTTCCCGGTTGATGATGACGGTGACGGACTTAAGGATGAGGATCCTGCAGAGGATATCAACGGCAACGGGGTTATCGACACGATCAGAAAATATGTGCCCGGACAGGGTAATTACAGGATCAGTCTTGACGATCCGAGAATTATGGAACCTGTCCCTGAAGGTGAAACAGGCGACTATATTCTTCTCGGCAGGGAGGGAATAGATACGGATAATGATGGTCTTGTCAATGAGGACGGCCCCGGAAGTTATGATCCGAACAGAAACTGGGGCGCAGACTGGCAGCCTGATTACGTCCAGAGAGGTTCGATGAAATATCCGTTCCAGCTCCCGGCAGCAAAGGTTATCAACGATTTCCTTATGGCCCATCCGAATATCGCAGGAGTACAATCGTATCACAATACAGGCGGTATGATCCTCCGCGGTCCGGGCTCCCAGGAAGCCGGAGCATATCCCGCAGCAGACCTCAAATTTTATGATGAACTTGGTAAGAATGGTGAGAGAATGCTTCCATTTTATAAGTATATGATAATCTGGAAAGATCTTTACACCGTTCATGGTGGCTTCATTGACTGGACGAATGACGGTCTCGGAATGATTTCATTTTCTAATGAACTCTGGAGCAGCAGGCAGTACTGGAGCAGCCAGGAACTTGAGGAACAGAGAAGGGAAGATAATAGCCCGATCAGAGGCCAGCTCGGAAATTATTTCTTCGAC
>JANQEH010000125.1 GCA_028278455.1 bacterium | reverse complement strand
ACCTGCCGTCGTTTAACTTCCGCGGTATGCAGAGCGGGTGGGTCGGCAGCCAGGCGAGGACAATTGTACCACAGGATGCGACCGTTTCAATCGACATAAGGATGGTTAAGGGTAATACCGGCGATTACATGGTGGGTACAGTGATCGAGCATATCAGGAAACAGGGATACCATGTCGTTACCGAGGAGCCTGACCATGATACAAGGATGAAGTATCCGTATGTAGCAAGAGTCAATTACCGTCCGGGCGGCGGAACACCAGCATCGAGAACATCGATGGACCTGCCGATCTCTCAGAAGGTTATCGATGCGATGGAAGGTATGTGGAAAAGTGATTTGCGGCTGCTTCCTACACTTGGCGGTACGGTGCCGATCTATATCTTTACCGACATCATGGAGCTTCCGGCGATTGGACTGCCGATAGTGAATTTTGACAATAACCAGCACGGTTTTAACGAGAACCTGAGGCTCGGGCACTTCTGGAACGGTATAGAGACGTTTTCGGCGATATTGTTGATGAAATAATTGACTGTATCACTGTCCTGATTATGATTTAAAACCGGCGCTTCAAAAGTTGGATGATGAGTATGAGATTTCCGGATTCCAGGTTTAATAAACATCCATTTGACAAACATGATTTCAAGTGGTTCTCGGACCTTTGTGAAAAGTTCGAGAGCCACGAAGATCCCCACTTTAACCGGATCATCACCTTTGCAAGATCTGCGATGCCGGTTGGATATCTTCATGCCATTTATATTATATTGTTCGCATTTCTGAAGCTCCCGCTTCTTGCAATCCTGAATGTCGGAAGTGTTATATTTTATATGTTCCTGTATTATCTGCTCAGAAAAAACCGGATCCATACCATTTTATGGCTCGGGCAGGTTGAAGTACTTCTGTTTTCCGCCCTGAGTGTTTACCTGGCGGGATGGGAGAGCGGATTTTACCTTTGGCTGCTGAATATGCCCATGCTGATATTTACCGGATACAAATGGCATATCCTGACTAAAAAGATAATGATTATTATTAATTTCGCAAGTATTGTCGCGATAATAGTTCTGGGCTGGCAACTCGAACCGTATTATACGATTTCCGGATTTTATCTGCAATTTCTTTTCTATTTCAACATTTTACTGATATTTATTGCCAATGCAGCGATTGCATACCATCTTAACGATACAACTGAAAAGACTGAAATTGTAAGTAATGATGCTCATGAACGTACGCGATTTCTGCTGCTGAACATCCTGCCTGAATCGGTTGCTGCCAAACTCGAGAAAGGGCCGGGAAGAATTGCTGACTCGTTCACGGAGACATCTATTCTGTTCAGTGATATTGTAGAATTTACAAAAAAATCATCTTCCATGACAGCCGAAGAGGTCGTGAATTTTCTTGATGATATTTTTAATGGATTTGATTCAATCGCAGGGGAGCTAAAACTTGAGAAAATTAAGACCATAGGTGACGGATATATGATTGCCGCGGGTGTTCCGAACAAAAGAGACGACCACGCCACGGCTATAATCGATTGCGCTTTCAGAATGCTTGAATTTCTGGACGGTTACAACAGGGAAAACGGAACGGAAGTTCAACTGAGAATAGGTATAAATTCAGGTCCAATTGTAGCCGGTGTAATTGGTATCAAAAAGTTTTCATACGACCTCTGGGGCGATACTGTCAATACAGCATCCCGTATGGAATCTCACGGTATACCGGGAAAAATACACATTAGTGAGAATACATATAATTATGTCAAAGAAATGTATGAGATCAGTTTTCGGGATTCAATCGATATTAAAGGTAAAGGGGTGATGAAAACTTATGTTGTTAATGGCAAAAAATAGATTTTTTCAGCCTGAAGCTGTTTTTCATATTAAATAATAGCTTAATACCAATTTTGAAACTACTCCGGAACCGAAAAAATACCTCAGCTGTTTCTGACTATATTGTTTGCTGTAATCTCTTATGTATAACTCAGATCGATCTTAAGAGAACTATATGAAAATCACCAAAACCAAAGAATGTCTGAATTGTCATCAAATTATTGATGAAAGTAACTACTGTCCGAATTGCGGTCAGATCAATACAGATAAACGTGTTCCGTTCAGGCATTTTTTTGAAGGATTTTTCAGCGATTATTTTACATTTGATTCGAAGTTTTTCCGATCGATTTTCCCTCTGGTTCTGAAACCCGGTCATCTCACAAGTCAATACCTGGAAGGTAAACGTACCAGCTATATCCTGCCTTTAAGACTTTATATCTTTACTACATTTTTGTTTTTCTTTATCGTGACAGTTAACTCGAAAATCGGAAAAGAACTGAGTGAACCGGTTGAAAAAAGCGATATATTGATCATCAGGAACAAGGTGGATTCTTTAAAGAATCTTATGAACGACGAGGATATTGAATTGTCGGCTGCTGTCAAAATGAAAATTACCGAAGAATTGATGGATACGATTTCAGATGCGGACCTGACTGATTCAAGTTCCGGTTTACAATTTGATATACCGGATGAAGGTGAGGAGCATGGTCCGATTGTACAGTATTTAATAGATAAAGCGAGATATGTTGAATCTCTGGGGGAGGAGGGCAAGGCAGTTTTTGTTAAAGAGCTTATTAACCAGATTCCAAAAGTAATGTTTATTTTGCTGCCGCTGTTTGCTTTACTTTTAAAGGTTCTGTATATCCGAAGAAAAATATTCTATATCGAACACCTGATTTTTTCACTTCATTATCACACATTTATTTTTCTGTCACTGACCTTGTCAATAATATTAGATTATGGATGGATAACTACGATCACCGTAATAGGGACTTTTTTGTATCTCTATATAGCGATTCGAAAGTTCTATGGCCAGGGCAGATTTAAATCTTTCCTGAAATTCGGTATGCTTGTTTTTGCCTACACGATTTTAATGATTCCCGCACTTGGCCTTCTCGCAGTTCTTACAATCGTCAGCATATAATCCATTTATTGATAAATACTAACTGCTTCCGTTTCCCTTCAGCGTTACTTTCGTGATTTCATTTTCTGTACCAAGACGAATCGGGAGAAAGAAGGTCCCCGCTCCCTGTGAAACGTAGATCGATGTACCATTATAGCTGTGCAGTCCCCTGTTATACGGAAACGTATGCTCAGCCAGGAGGGTAAACGGGAATATCTGTCCTCCGTGCGTGTGGCCGACGATCATGAAATCTATATTGTTCTCATTTGCGTACCTGATTCCCTGCGGCCCGTGGTGCATCAGTATGTTTGGCAGGTCAGGCGTGATCCCGATCTGCGGCAGTGTCTCCTTAATCGTCTGCGTATTAACAGTGTGCATGTTGAATGATGATGAATCAGCATTCATGTAATTCAATCCGACAATCCGGATACCGCTCTGCAGTACTGCTTCGTTCTGCAGCACTGTAACACCGTGCGATTCTAGCGCTGCAATAATTTTTTCCAGTCCTGCATATACTTCATGGTTTCCGTAGGTATAATAGACCGGGACGCCGATGCCGCTTAAGGGAGCAAACAGTTCGGTTGCAGTATCTGCGTCACTGTCAATAATATCGCCTGTAATCAGTACAAATTCGGGAGACTGTTTTTTTGTTTCAGTCACAATTTTTTCGAGATAACCGGCGCCCCGGTAATGCCCGAGATGAATATCCGTCAGGTGTACAAATGTTACGTTTCGGTTTAGTTTTGCAATTGGTATCTCAATATTTTTAACGTCAAATGTGTAAGATTTCCAGAGAGAAAATGAAACAAACAGGACCATAGACGAAAGGATAAATGTTCTGGCGACAGAAGGCTGCATTTTTAGAACCAGATTTAAAAGGTTGTAAACCGGCAAAATAAAAATCATGCTGAAGAAGAGGATGAACAGACCTGTAGAGACATAGCTGTACGTGCTTAATGCCGGATTGGATACCGTTGTTGACAAACCGGTAGAAAACATGAATGAGGCTGTTACCAGTGCAAAGCCAATGTAAAGCCATTTAACTGTATTGATTTCAAAAACTTTGGCTATATTTTTAGAGACATACAATATAAGTCCGGCAATAACAGATAAGAAGATGAGCCATACAACAATATTGACGAGCAGGTTCATGACATAAACTTTCGTAATAACAACTTTGAATTAATATGATTTTTGATTATAGTATTAATATACTATTTTTGTTGCAGTTTTGTGACTCTATCTTTAAGAGATTCATTCGCCTTAGTGTATGAGATTTCAACCCAACCGGGATCCCAGAACAGTACACCGATACCTTTATACTCTTCATGCTGTGTGACCTTTGTCCCGCCTTCTGCAGGTTCCAGCAGCCATGTGTGATCGAACGTCAGAATACCCCTAATACCGCCAAACTGATTTAATTTCTCATTACTTATCACTTCGATAACTCTGGATTCAACCTCACTCTCTTTCCCGTCCGGCTGGATCATGCGGTATTGTATTTTTTCACCAACCTTGAATTCACCACTTATCGGGACGAGTACCGGATTCCATGAACTGTATCCCTGAACATCAGACAATACTTCCCAGATTTTTTCCGGTGCAGCAGGTATGAGAATTTCTGTATGAACGGTTTTGTGTCCTGCGAAATACAACAGTCCGAGGAGTAAGGCTATTCCAAGTAAAACAATCATCCATGCTGAATTTAAACCTGCCATTGTCAGGTTTCCTTATTTTTAATAACCATGTTATAATCCAGGACATGGGGGATACACATGAGAAGGTATCCCCCTGTCCCTGATA
>JANQEH010000109.1 GCA_028278455.1 bacterium | reverse complement strand
GGTGATGAAGCCACCGTCAAGAGGTATTACCGCGATACAGACAGGGTTAGGCTCGAACCGGCGAACGCGGCATACGGCCCGATCATTGTCGATGAGAACACACCCGGTTTCTATGTAGCGGGCAAGGTCGTGGCACTGCAGAGAAGGATGTAATGAAATATCGGTCGGATGGAGAATGAATAATGATATATGAAGATGTATACGACCCTGTGGAGGTCATAAGTTTGTTCCGGCATGGAAAGATCCAGCCGCTTAGATTCAGATGGAATGAGAGAGTGTACAAGGTCTCTAAAATTAACGGCGGCTGGGTCAGTGATGAAGGTATCAACCGGATCTACCATTTTTCTGTTCTTTCGGAAGGACCCGACTGTTTCGAGCTGACTTTTGATTCCCGGAACATGGCATGGGAACTGACAAGGGTCTGCATGGAAGGATAGGTTGGGAAATGGAGAATGGAGTATCCACCACAGAGGTACAGAGAAAAAAGAAAGAAAGGTAAATTTTAAAGTATCAAAAGAAGATGAATTCTCCTGGAAAGATGCAGAGTCGTAAAGAAATTGATAAATGAAAGAAAGTATGTTCAGGTCTTCTCAGGGTAATCCAGGCATCTGTGATACTGATCCCAGGCTTAGTGTCGGTGTTTTCGCCAACCCTGAAAGAAGATTAGTGAGTAGGTGAAAACATCAGCTCACAGCAGGATAGAGAAAATAAAATATTCTTATTATCGCAGTGTTTTATGAGCATTTTATTTAAATGGTATGCTCTCTATACCTATGTGGTAGGTAAACTAAAAATGCTTCATCAATAATGGAAAGAAAATGACATGGCATCCACCTGAAACAGAGGTGCACCGTCCTGTAAAGCGGGTAGATCAAAAGAGGGCTGTAAAATTAGAGGATGGGACAGCTCAGAAAAGGATCATGCATATCGATATGGATGCATTTTTTGCTTCGGTAGAGCAGAGGGATAATCCTATGCTCAGGAATAAACCGGTTATTGTTGGTGGAGAGAAAGGGAAAAGAGGGGTGGTCTCGACGTGTTCTTATGAAGCAAGGGAATTCGGTGTGAAGTCCGGAATGCCGCTCTATGAGGCAGAGAGGTTATGTCCGAAAGGGATATTCATTAAAGCACATGGGAAGAAATATGTTGACGCTTCAGTTCAGGTCTTTGAAATATTCAGGAAATATACACCAATAGTTGAGCCTGTAAGTATCGATGAAGGGTATCTTGATATTACAGGATGCATTAAGATCTTCGGGAGTGAGAGGAAGATAGGAGAGAGAATTAAAAAAGAAGTCAACGATACACTTGGTCTGACATGTACTGTAGGGATAGCTCATAACAGGATATTTGCAAAACTGGCATCCGGATTTCAAAAGCCTGATGGGTTTACAATATTTACAAAAAAAGACATCAAACCGAGGATATATCCTCTCCCAGTCAGGAAATTATATGGAATAGGAGAAAAGACGGAAGAGAAACTGCATAAACTCAAGATCTTCACTATTGGCGATCTGGCAGAGAGATCACCTCTGGAGCTGAAGAAATATTTCGGTATTAATGGAGAGTATCTTGTAAAAAAAGCCCGTGGACATAGTGCAGCAGAAGTAATTGCGGCTGAAAGCAGGCCCGATGAAAAATCTGTAGGCCATGAAAATACCTTCATGCAGGATGTACTTGATCCGGATACAATTGACAGGATGTATCTGAAGCTGTCTCAAAAAGTTGGAAGAAGGCTAAGAAAAAAAGGTTTCATGGGGAAGATCGTTACGATAAAACTTAGATATTCGGATTTTGAGACCCATACACACAGAGAAACTTATCCTGACCTGATAAAAGATGATATTGATATTTATTCTGCTGCAAGGCAGTTATACAGTGATATCTATGAGAGTGGAAGACCTGTGAGGCTGATTGGAGTTTCAGTTTCCGGACTTGCCAGGGACAGGAACGAGGAAGGTGAAATGTTTCAGCAGTCAGACCTTTTTAAGAATGTAAGGAAAAATGAAGTAAATACTGTTTTAGATAATTTGAGAAATAAATTCGGTGAAAATATTATTTCAAGGATCACCGATTATAAATAATCCTGTCCCAATCTGCTGACCGTAATTTCACACTTTTAGGTTTCCTCAGTTCGATAAGCATATCTTCAAATATTTTCTTTACAGGTGTTATGAATTCAAGCTCTAAATAAAACTCGATCCTGTCAATAAACTCACCGGTTAAAATTGAAGCTAAAATATAATTATAATGGTCAATACCATAGATTCCCCAGATCCCGGCAGGTATCACAAAACCAAACAGTAGCCTGAATAAACTTACTGAGATACGCTTTTCACCGCCGGTTTTATGAAAATGAAATTTTCTCATTGTATAAAAATAGACCTTCAAAAATCCAAACCATGCAATGATTACATTTGATTTAGAAAAAACTCCCAGGAGGAATAATCCGGTTATAAATACCATTCCGCTGTGAGTCTTTTTCCAGCCCGTTCTGGTTTCAGTTTCATATACCTTGTCAATACTGAAAAGGGCGGCAAATCCGATAAATACCGTAATCCATCCAAACAATCTGCTGAAGTCTAACAGGGTAATACTTACTATTGAAAATAATAGAAATAAAGGGAAAAAGGTCACTTCTCTGCTTATCCATGATCTTTTGAAATTCAATATAGCCCTCAATGCCCTTCCTTTACACCCAAGATGCGTTAAGCTTATTAATAGACCTGCTATACTCATTCCCCAAAAAAGCCTCATATCGAACTCGAAACCTGAATATATCCTTGCCCCGAAAAGGCTAACTGCAATACATGCAATGAATGAGAAAAGAAGTAATGACCATTCAGAACTAAATGTGACTTTTTTCGGTAGTGATCTAAGTTTCTTCCGGATAATATTTTCGAAAGATTTTTTATCACCCTTTGCTTTAAACTCAGGTATGCTGCTGCTGTTCCTCAGGGGAATGAATTCGATAGCCGGTTCAATCGTACTTTCCGGAAAGCCGGGAACAGTTACAGTAATATCCTTCTTAAATGTTTCCTGGGAGAGAGCACCTGTAGGACAGCTTACAACACAGGCTGAACTATTATCTTCCAGTAATCTTGGATTGCAGAAGGTGCATTTTTCCATTACCCGGTTTGACTTGTTATATTGCGGTGCATCAAAGGGGCAAACCCATGAACAATACCTGCACCCGATACATTTTTTGCTGTCGAGCAGTACTGCTCCGGTCTTTTCATCTTTTAAATATGCCTCAGCCGGACAATATTTCATACATGCCGGTTCGAGACAATGGTTACATGCGAGGGAAAGATGAAATACGGGAATTTCAGGGAATCTGAAGTAATTGAAAGTACTGATCCCTCTCCAGTTGCTGCCGGCAGGGAGATCATTCTCGATTTCACATGCCAGCATACATGCCGAACAGCCGGTACATTTGTTTATATCGAATACAAAAGCTTTCTGCACTATTCTACCTTTTCTATCTCGACAAGATTTTCATGAAATGCAGCACCATGTCCCATGTCTGTCTCTCGGCCAAAAGATAAGAAGTTGACTGTCCCTCCTTGAGCGATCCACCAACCATTAGTCAACGAAACACAACCCTGTTTCAGGCTGTAATCTAAAACTGATCTTACTTTCAACTCCCCCCGTTCATTGAATAACCTGATCATATCACCATGTTCTATTGAGCGTTTTGACGCGTCATCGGGATTGATTTGCGCAACCGGTTCAGGGCTTACCTGTTTTATCATCTCAATGTTGTTAAACTGCGAATGGATCCTGTCCTTTGTATTTGGAGTCATCATATATAATGGATACTCCGGGCTGCTGTTTCTTCTGATATTCTCAATTGTCTCGGTATAAACCGGAAGTTCATCCAATCCCCATCTTTTTCTTGTTTCTTTTGAGTAGAGCTCGATCTTACCTGATGGTGTACCGAATTCAAGATCTTTCCAGGCGATATCTTCTGTACCGGGCGCTATTACCGGCCCGGCTTTCAGCCTATTAAGACTCAGCTCCGGAAAAGGTTTCAACTTCTCTTCAAGAAAGTTATCTATATTTCCATCTCCAGGCAGCGGAATACTTCCCTCTAATTCTCCATCTGTAAGGCCGATCGCTTTCGCCAGATAGTAATATATTTCGGATTCCGGTTTAACCTCTCCCGGCGGATCTATGACTTTTTGCTTCAGCTGAATATATGGATGCCAGTATGCATTGATTACGTCTGATTGTTCGAACATGGATTTTGCAGGTAGAATAATATCGGCTTCCATCGCAGTATCAGTCATGAACTGCTCCACAACTATAATGAGATCCAGAGACCTCAATGCCTCCAATACGGTGTGGGTTTCAGGATTCTGTGTAACAGGATTGCCCCTTTCGATCCATGCCATCTTCAGCCCGGGATCCTTTGATTCTAAAATACCTTTTCCAAGTTCTGCAGTTGATATGGATACTCTTATACCATCCGATTCTTTTTCAGGAGGAAATGATGCTACAGGATCCTTCACCTCATCGAAAATATGACTTTGCAGATTGGCAAACTGCCAGCCGGCGCCCGGTTTTCCGATATTGCCTGTAATTGCAAGGATCGAGATTATAGCCCGCATTGTCTGGCCGCTGTTAGAATATCTCTGCATCCCGAATCCGCCGCAGATCGTTACCGGCTTTTTCCTGCTAATTATTTCTGCAACTCTGACAATATATTCCGGAGGTACATCCGTAATCTCCGAAACGAGCTCTGTATCGTATTTTTTAACCATTTCCCGGAATTCATCATATCCATGAACGTACTTCCTGATAAATTGCTCGTCTGTGTTTTTTTTCTCGATGATCAGGTTTGCAATGGCAAGGGCAAGGGCACCATCGGTTCCCGGTCTGGGCTGGATCAGAAGATCGGCCCGCTCCGATGTCTGAGTCCTCCTGGGATCGATGACAATGACCTTCCCGTCATTTGCCTTTACCCTATCGGCAAACACCATCTGGTGAATGTTTGTCTCAGCTGCGTTCTTTCCCCAGAAAATAATCGTACCGGCATTTTCAAGATCCCATGGTGAATTGTGTTTATTTTCTCCGAGCATAAGCCTTGTGGCTTCAAGCCCCGAGGGCCAGCAGAGGTCTCCGTAAGTGGTTGTACAGCCGCCGTAGAGTTTCCAGAAATTTGTAGATACAGAGTTAAGCAGCCCTTTTGTACCGCTGCCGCAGTAATAAAGAACGCTTTTAGCGCCGTGATCATTCTTTAATGAGATCAGTTTTTCTGAGATAACAGAGACTGCCTCTTCCCAGGAAACTCTGCTGAAGTTTCCGTTGACTTCCTTCTTCAACGGGTATAAAATCCTGTCCGGAGAATAGACTCTTTCAATATAACTCAATCCCTTAAGACATGGACCTTCAGTTGTAGCAAGGTTATCTTTATGACTCTCTATCGAGGTTAGTTGCCCGTCTTTGAGGGTAACTTTAAAACTGCACGTACTGTAGCAGTTTCTCGGGCAGGCTGTCGTAAATTCATTCATATTTCAAATCGAAATAACAGAGGAATTATATCTTGAACTAATATTTGAAAAAATCATACAAAAATCAATCGTAATTATCAATTTTTGTTGATTTTAAAATACACTGTATTTACCTTATAAAGTTTGAGTTGAATACCTGTGGTTTAACTGAAATATAGTCAATATAGGGAAGACCGGGTTTGAAGAAAGTATTGATTGTTGAAGATTCGCAGGCAATGATCAACCTGCTGATGAAGAAATTCATCGTAGAAGGGCTGGATACAGAATTCATCTATCAGTCGGGAACCCTCAGCAGGGAAGAGATCGTTGACCTGATAATCGGTATAAATCCATCATTAATTGTCCTTGATCTGAAAATGCCCGGTGTAGGCGGTATTGCCATCCTTGAAGAACTGAAATTCAGAGAAAAGGATATGGATCACCTTGAGATTCCAATCGTGATCCTTACTGCTCTCAAAGCGGATGAGAGGGAAATAGATTACCTCAAAAACAATGCAAGAGTCGTTGACTTTGTAAATAAACCTATCAAGGATATGGAAAGCTTTGTTCGCAGGATCAAAGAGATAATGGGCGATTGATCTATAAATTCCCCAAATACTGAGAAGAACAATATTATGTACAAATATTACCTGTCGGTCATCATAATAAGCCTTTGCTTTATTAATCCATTCTGTGAGGAAATTCAGGCTTTTCAGGAAAGAACTATTGATCTGAGGTATAAAACTGCCGGAGCAGGCCATAAATATATCTGGTCAAACTCCCAGGAAACAGAAATGGAGATGATGGGAAATAAGATTTCGGGATCAATGCTGAATAATGGAGAGATCCTGAGAGTAATTAAACACTCACAGGGCGGTAAATTGTCACATGAATTGTCTTTTACCAGTCTTTCATCTCAAACGGGCAGTGAACTCGGTCAAACATTTATAGATACCAGGAGTATTGTCAATAAGTCTCTGAAAGTCATTTCGGGGGAAAAAGGCGACAATCCGGTATACACAAATTTCAGTGATATGCCGATGTTTGAAGAGGGTGGAGTGCCGCCGGCCATAGCATTTATTGAATTAATGATAGAATTACCGAAAGACGCTCTTCATATTAACGGAAAATGGAAATCCGGCCAGGAGATCGAATTCAATAATTCAGATGTGACTCTAAGGTCGACAGGAACAGCCGATTTTACTCTTGCCTCGATCCAGAATTACAGGGGGTATGAATGTGCAAAAATAACCGGAACATTCACATCAAATGAAGAGGGCACAATGACTGCCCAGGGTATGTCTGTTGATTTCGAGACAGAAAGAAAAGGTGAAGTAACGGTGTTTTTCGCTATAGAAAAAGGTATAATAGTTGAGCTTTTAAGCAATTCGGAAGCTGACATGAACCTGGATCTGACAGGGATGAATTTGTCTGTCCCGATGACTATCACTTCGCAGAGTAAATTCGTTTTATATTAACAGGAGAGAATAACTAAAACAGGAGCTGCAAAATGAGTAAGAAAATTACATTATTCGTCATCTCTTTAAGTGTAATATTCGCATTTGGATTTTCACGAAATGGAGAACAGGGCGGTACGGTTACCCTGAAATATAACCAGGAAGCAGGTAAAACAGTCAATTATACAATGACCGCTTCAACGAACGATGAGGTAGATGTGATGGGCCAGGTTATGGGCAGTTCATCGACAACAGATGCAGAAGTTGCATATAAGATAGCTTCAGTTTCTGAAGGTAAAATACATCATGAACTATCATTTACATCTCTTGAATATGAAAATGTAAGTGATATGGGTTCTACAAATCCTGATACAGAAGCCCAGCTGAATAATCCCCTGAAAATCATTACCGGGATGAGGTGTGAGGGCATGGATATAACTAACATGAGCGATATGCCGCAGCTGAGTGAAGAAGAACCTATGCCCGTCGCACTCAGTTTTCTCGGATTCTTATTTGAATTGCCCGAGAAAGCAGTCAATGTGAACGGTAAATGGAGCTCATCAACTACAGTAAACTTTGATTTCGCTTCAGGCGATATGAGTTCCGAGACATCGGCTGATTATACTTTTGTTGGAACTGAGACAAGAAACGGTTTTGAGTGTGCAAAGATTACCGGTAAAGGCGTCACAAAAATGACCGGTGCAATGTTCATCCAGGGTATGGACACTGAATATGAAGGTGAAGATAATTATGAAGTTACGATTTATTTTGCGATAAAAGAAGGTATCATGGTTGAATCTGTCACGAAAAACAATATGGAAATGACTGTTGATGTAGCAGCAGCCGGAATGTCAGTCGTTGTATCATCAACTGGTGAGACAAAATATTCAATTAAGAAATAAGATCAATAATATATTTCTTATAAAAGGGGCTTTGTTATTAAGCCCCTTCTTTTCTATGGCAAACGTAAAGATATATAAACATATAAGCAGGTTACTCGATTCCGGTAAAGACGGGATACTGGCAACAATTTTAAATACCCGCGGCTCTACCCCGGCAGGCAGTATGTCTAAAATGTTTGCGATCGAAGGAGGACCTCAGATTACGGGTACTGTCGGAGGAGGACGTATTGAGGCGGATATCATCAAGGAAGCCTGCGGTTTGTTTTCAACAGGAAAAACCATCCGGCAGTCTTACAGTATGCATGATGATGATATCGAAGGAGGAGTTATATGCGGCGGAGAGATCGATGTTCTGATCGAATTTGTCGAATCCGATTATTCAGGGCTTTACAGTCTGCTGTATGAAAGATGCCTTTCAGGGATGGATAGTGTTGTAGGCACTATAATTAATACCGTTACAAATACAAGCCGTAAGTTTCTTGCTGAGCCGGATCTTACCCTATTATCCGGAGTGGCCGATGTGGTTGATTTTCTGAAGGAGAGGGAATTTGGCCTGTTCAAAAAGAATAAAGCGGCTATTCTAAATATTGAGGATAATGAAGTTATCCTTGAACCTGTTAAAGGATTAAGCTCACTAATTATTTTCGGTGGAGGGCATATCTCAAAACACCTTGCTGATTTTGCAGAGAGGTGTGATTTCACAGTCACCATCGTTGACGACAGGCCAGAGTTCGCTTCCAGGGAAAGATTTTCCCGCGTTGAGAAGGTCGTCTGCAGTAATTTCAGAGATTCATTTTCCAAATTAACTATCAATGATAAGTCCTATATTGTCATTGTAACGAGAGGACATTCTTGGGATGAAGTTGTTCTTGAGAGGGCGTTAAAAACAAATGCCGGGTATATCGGGATGATCGGGAGCAGAAAAAAAATCAGAACTCTATATAATAACATTATCTCGAGAAGTAATGATATAAATTGTATTAATAGAATCTTCGCTCCTATCGGAATGGATATAGGTGCCCGGACACCGGAGACTATAGCCGTCAGTATAATTGCAGAGCTGATAAAGATCAGGGAGCTCGGAAACGATGAACCGGTAAAACATTTGAAAGATTCGATTAAAGGTATTATACATCAATCTGAGTAAATTAAACTATGTACAGGTGAGAATAGTAATGCCTTGATTCGTATTCCTATAATTAGTATATTTACAGAATTCAGAATCTGACTAGTCTTAACTAAAACTCCATAAGCAAATCTACAGCTCTAATACCGGAGGGTGGGTTTATAAGGGCGAGATATGAATAAAGGTAAAAAAGCCAGACTCAATTCACCTGTATCATCCTTTAAAAACCGGTTTTTTAAAAACTATCCTGTTCATAAATTCAGTCTCGATAACGGCCTTGATATCCTGATCCAGGAAAATCATGATCTTCCGATTATCAGTTTATATACATTTTTTAAAGTCGGATCAAGAAATGAAAGGCCTGGTATTACAGGGATTTCTCATTTATTTGAGCACATGATGTTCAATGGTTCAAAAAAATACGGTCCAAAAGAATTTGATGTGATCCTTGAGTCAGGCGGCGGACATTCGAATGCGTATACCTCGCATGATCTAACTGTCTACTATGAAGATTTTGAAACTTCCCTGCTTGAGACAGTGCTCGATCTTGAGTCTGACAGAATGGGCTGGCTGGATCTATCCGAGAAGAACCTGAGGTCTGAACGTGGTGTTGTTGTGGAGGAAAGGAGGCTAAGAACTGATGATTCCGTGTTTGGACGCCTGGAGGAAGAACTCTATGCTGCAAGCTATCAGTGCCATCCGTATAGATGGCCAGTTATTGGATGGATGAGTGATATAGAGAATATTTCGCTCAAGGATTGCAATGATTTCTTCAAAAGCTATTATGCACCGAATAATGCTGTTCTGGTTTTGTCAGGTGATCTGGATACGGATAAAACTATAAAACTGATAAATAAATACTACGGAAAAATTCCCAGGAGAGTGATCCCGAAGGGACCGTCAACCATTGAACCTGAACAAAAAGGTGAGAAAAGGCACACATACCGCAAGAAGACAGAACTGGATTGTTTTATTGCAGGATATCATATCCCGGGGATAGGGCATGATGACCTCATAATCCTGGATGTTCTGCAGACTATACTATCTGATGGGGACTCATCGATACTTCAAAAGGATATGGTTAGAGAAAAACAGTTGGCTCTCAATGTATATGCCGGCTTTTCCTGGCAGATCGATCCCGGACTTTTTACATTCCTGTTTCGTATGAGGCCGGGATGCTCATACCGGGAAGGTGACGAATATTTCGCAAATCTGTTGAACAGGCTCAGAACCAAGCTCATACCTCGAACAGACCTGGAAAAAGCAGTGAATATACTTGAAGCGGATTTTATTAACAGTTTTCAAACGAATAACGGGAGAACACACAGACTTGGACTGGGAGAAGTGATGCTGGGAGGATATAAGAAACTGTTTGATCCGGTAATAAAATATCGACAGATTTCAAGGGAAGAAATTAGGGAAGTTATTAATAAGTATTTTCACCGGGATAACAAAACAATGATCTGGCTTGAATCCGAAAAAAATGGATAGACCAGGGTAATTACTATATGAATCCGATAAAGACTATAACTCTGCCTGAATACAAAGAGATAGATATTACAGACCAGTTGAAATTGGTGGTAATGGAGAGAAAAAATATACCTTCATTTACATTCAGATTAACTATATGGGGTGGAGCATCTAATGATATTACGGGGAAAGAAGGACTTCACAGGCTGACTGGCAGATTGCTTAAAAAGGGTGCAGGGGATCTTGATGCGGTTAAATTTTCTGAAGCTGTAGAAAGTCTGGGCGGTTCGATTGGTGTAAGAACTAATTATGATTACATGGCTGTCATTGGAGATTTTCTATCTAAGGATATAGACAGAGCATTATACCTTCTTGCTGATATGATACTAACACCAAGGTTTCGAAAAACTGAAATTGAGCTTTCCAGGAAAAATGCAATAGGGGATATCAAGGCGATCATGGATAATCCCTCTAATCTGTGCTCGATCCTTCATAACAAAAATGTATTTGGAAAACACCCATACGGTAGGATGATAATTGGAAATCCGATTAGTATAAATTCTATTACTCAGGCGGATATCAAGAAGAATTATATAAATAGTATTATGCAGTCCAAAATGCTTCTGACAATTGTTGGTGACGTCAGAACTCAAATGGTTGCAGATAGGATAAAAACATTATTTGGGGATCTAAATAGACCGGATCCATATACATTCTGCCCTCCAAAGCCCAGAAAGATAAATTCAAGAAGGATCTATTTAACTAATAAATCTCAACAAACCCAGACGCATCTCAGGATCGGAGCTCCAGGAATTAAGAGAAATGATCCGGAATATCATGGATTGATGGTAGCAAATACTTATTTCGGAGGAAGTTTTACATCCCGGCTGATGACCGAGATAAGAGTCAACAGGGGACTGACTTATGGGATCAGAAGCGCAATCTCAGCATATATGCAGCCGGGGCATTTATCGGTAATAACTTTTACAAAGAATGAAACTGCTGTTGAGTCAGTCAGATTGATTTTCAATGAGATCAAGAGAATGCAGGAAAGAAAGATTACCAGATTAGAGCTGGATAATACTAAAAAGTATATTACAGGATTGTATCCTTTGTCACTTGAAACAAATAAGAAAATCGCTAATAAACTATCTGATACAATCCTTTTTGACCTGCCTGAAGATAATATAAGTGATTTCAGGGAAAAGATAATGGAGGTATCTTCGGAAGAGGTAAGGGAAGTATCACGTCGTAAATACTCAGCGGAAAACGTAATAGTAACAGGTCTGGGGGATATAAATGATGATATTTCCGGATTTAAGAAGATAGGAAATGTTGTAAATAAACAATTAAATTATTACTTTAGATAATTTGATCGATTAAGAGATTGGAAATGACTGAAGCCGATATTCTGATATTGTTCGATATCGACGGAACATTATTATCTCCGGGAAAAGGAGCACGAAATGCTCTTAGTCAGGCAATTGAAGAGGTTCTCGAAGAACCTGTTAAAATAGAGCGTGGATTTTGTGCAGGGAAGACCGATCCGATGATCATAGCCAATTTCTTGACAAAAGCCGGATGTATGCATGAGGAATTCCCACTCCTTTTGAAATTGATCTCAAAACGGTATTTAGAACTTCTTGAAGAGAAATATACAGCATTCGATGACGGCTTTATGTATCCGGGAATACAGGAACTGCTTGATGAATTGATGATGCACGGCAATATTTACCTGGCATTGCTTACAGGAAATCTGGAAAAAGGGGCAAGAATCAAGCTGGAACCTTATGGCCTGAATGATTATCTTCCAGTAGGAGCTTTTGGGGATGATGGATTCATGAGAACCGATCTGCCAAGAGTGGCTCTGCAGAGATCCGAAATATTCTACGATATGAAATTCGAACCGTCGAATATAGTTGTATTCGGCGATACTGCCGATGATGTTACCTGTGGTAAACTTTTACATGCAAGAACTATTGCAGTTGTCAGAAATCCATCTCTTGAGGAATTGATAATCTCTTCAAAGCCTGATCATGTTTTTAAGAATACTGAAGATACGGATTTGCTGATTTCTGCTATTATGAATAATTAATGATAAAGTATATTGGAAGTATATGAAGATCATGCTAAAAAAACTCCTGTATTTGAGTCTTTACTTCTTTATTATCTATATTTCACTTTCTCCTAAAGATATCCTTTCTCAGGAAAAATATCTATGGCCGACTGATGCCAGCAGGTTGATGACGTCTGCATTCGGTGAGTACAGGCCGGACAGGTTTCATGCAGGTATCGATATTAAGACTTGGAATAAAACCGGTTATAAGGTTTTTGCAGTTGCTGACGGTTACCTCTATAGGATAAAAACCTCACCGTTTGGAAGCGGTAAAGCTCTTTATATAATGCTAAATACAGGTGAGATCGCTGTTTATTATCATTTAGAGAATTATTCTGACCGAATCGGTAAAATTGTAAAAGAGGAGCAGAAAAATAAGCAGAAATATTCTATCGAGATCTGGCCAAAAGCAGGACAATACCCTGTAAGGAGAGGAGAGGTGATTGCCTATTCGGGAAGATCAGGAAGCAGACTTCCGCATTTGCATTTCGAAATGAGGGACAGGAATAACAAACCTGTTAATCCTTTGAAGGTAGGGTTTAAACCTGAAGATAAAGCCGCCCCGGTGCCGACTAAATTAGCGATGAGACCTATGGATATTAATTCAACGGTTAAGGGTGACTGGGCACCGGTAATAGTCAGGTTGAAGTGGGATAAACGAGGCTATTATACAATCGGAACACCAATCGATGCTCATGGAAGAATTGGATTGAGCCTGGATGCATTTGATGTAAACGGTAAGTATGATAACCGGTACGGTGTTTACGGTATGACATTGATAGTGAATGGTAATAAATTATTCAACTCTAATTATGATGTTTACAGTTTTTCTGAGAACAGGCAGCTGAATATTGACCGCGATTACAGGCTTCTTAGGAGAGATAAAGGGAAATTCCAGAAACTATATGTAGACAGTGGAAACAGCCTCGGATTTTACCCGGGTTACAGCACCGGTGACGGTATAATTGATATGGAAAAACTCGGTAGTGAAGAGGCGGATATCGAGATAATTATATTTGATTTTTTTGGAAACAGATCAAAAATAAAAGGAAACATCAGGAATAATGATACATGGAGAGACGCTTTTGCCGGTGAAGAGGATTCGATAGCTGGAGAAACTGGTGCTGAATCGGAGAAAAATATTGCCGGATTCACTGTCTATAAAGATTTTCAGGATGACTATCTGAGGATAGTTTTTACTTCAAAGAACAGTATGTTAAAAATTCCGAAAATCAGCATCATTTCGGAAGAATCAATCGATGAGATCACAAAGGTAAGGGCAGTTAATACGAAAAGATTTATCTCAGTAATACCCCTTGAGCAGATCTCCGACAGGCCTGTCGAAATTTTGATTGAGGGAGAATCTGCGGATCATGTCTATGAAACCAGGTTTAAGGAATATTTAAGACATATTGTTTCTGAAAAAACGGTCAGACTTCCGGGAGATCGAGGCGAGATAATTTTTAAGCGAGGTGATCTCTTCAGAGATTTCTGGATACGGACCGAGGAAAGATTCGTTCAAGAAAGTGAAGATGAGTATGACATAGTCGGAAGCGTTATCCAGCTTGAACCAAAGGAAATACCTTTCAGATCAAACGCGGCTTTGCGTATTAATTATCCCTCAACTGAAAAAAGAACGGATAAGCTTGCAGTATATGCGAATGATAATGATGGAAACTGGCATTATTTGAACAGTTATAACGAAAGGGTACTTGGCCGTATAACAGTAAGTCTAAGCAGTCTTGAGACTGTTGCAATACTCAGGGATACGATTCCACCCGAGATAATCAGATTTAGACCTGATGCTTCGAATCCTGCCGCAGAATATAGACCGCAAATAAGAGTCTGGTTTGATGACAGCCTGTCGGGGATCGGTTCGGAAGATGATATCAGGCTTTTTGTTGATGGTCGGAAGGTCATTTCAGAATGGGACCCGATTTACAAGTATGTTACCTTCACGCCGGAGGTTGATATGACAAAAGGGAGCCATACCGCCAGAATAGTAATCAGCGACAGGATGCAGAATACAGTTGAACAAATCTGGAATTTTACAATACGCTGATTCCTGAGAATAAACTTTCAAAGGAAATATTTACTTCTTGATTTTAACAATAAAAATCGTTAAAATATGGGTTCATATACTGCGGGGTGGAGCAGTCTGGTAGCTCGTTGGGCTCATAACCCAAAGGTCGCAGGTTCAAATCCTGCCCCCGCTACTAAAGTAAAAACAAGGACTTAGGTACTGCAAACTAAGTCCTTTTTGGTGTCTAAGATAGCTGTCCCCACCACTTTTTAGGTAAAACTAGGGCATTTTGGGGCTTTTGAGGTAAATTAATTCCCCCGAAAAAAGAGCAATAAATACCAAAAATATGCAGTAATTACAATAAATAATTAGTTCTTTTGCATCATATCTTCCAGCAAATGTGGTGGGGATAGTGGTGGGGATAGAGGATTTTGTATGAAGTTAGGTTATATTATGGTTGGAAATATGTAAAAATTAAAACTGACTTTTTAAATTACATATTGACTTAAATGGATACTATTTTGTATATTTTATATTATTCGGTTCATGAACCTGATCTGCCCCCTTATTTTGGACAGGTTATAATGTGAGTATTTGTGAGTTAATCTGCTTAATGTTTTCCTTCTTTCGATCCACCCGAGGGGGGATCGCCTCGTTTAAGTAATCTGTATATTCCTTAGGCGTCATGTATTTTAAAGCGCTATGCGGCCTGATTTCGTTGTAACTTTTTCTCCAGTCTACGATGATCTGTCGTGCTTCAGCAAGGTCCTTGAACCAATGCTCATTCAGACATTCATTCCGTAAAGTCCCGTTAAAGCTCTCTACATACCCGTTCTCCGTCGGTTTACCCGGTTTGATAAACTGCAATGGGATCTGGTTCTGATATGCCCATTGGTCAAGCTTCCTGCTTGTAAACTCTTGGCCGTTATCCATCAGCAGCGTTTCCGGTCTGCCGTGGACCTCTATAAGCTGATCGAGCGTCCTGGCTACCCGTTCGCCCGACAGGTAGGTATCGACTTCGATCCGCAGGCACCGCCTGGTACAGTAGTCAAGCACGGTGAACATTCGTATCTTCTGGCCTCGTGATGTCGCATCATGAACGAAGTCCATCGACCAGCGGCCGTTGATCCATTCAGGTGGCAGCGGTTTTTCTCCGCGCCGCTTGGCGGTCCGTTTACGTTTACGCTGCTTGACCTGAAGTCCTTCTTCACGGTAGATTCGGTAAACGCGCTTATGGCTGTCGGTAAAACCTTCTCGCTTCAGCACAGCCATCAGGAACCGGTAGCCCCAGCGACGATGCTTGCCTGCTGCCTCTTTCAATGCGGCGCGTAACGCTTCATCGCTTCTGATCTGGGCAACGTAGTAATAACTGCTCCGCTGTAACGCAACCAGCCCACAGGCGCGTGCTATGCTGACCTGATGATGCTCTTTCGCATAGTCAGCCGCTCGACGCTTATCTGCGGGCTTTACCAGTTTTTTTGAGTTATGTCCTTCATATCTCGTTATCAAGCATCAACTCGGCAACCATCTGTTTTAGCTGACGGTTCTCATCCTCCAGCGCTTTCAGGCGTTTCGCTTCGTTGACTTACATTCCGCCGTATTTAAACTTCCAACGGTAATACGTGTTCTCGCATATGCCGTACTTGCGAATCAACTCTTTCAACGGTAGACCGGATTCGCGTTCATTCAGGATCATGATAATCTGCTCTTCCTTAAATCGCTTCTTCATCGGGTTCCTCCTTTTCACAATATACAAGGATTTACCCACATTCCAAACTGTCTAGTTTAACGGGAGCAGTTCAATTAAACAGTTCGGTTAAATAAAAATATTTGCTTTTATATAAAAGAATTTATACTTTGTTAAGTATCAAACCTTCAAGGCTCTTTAAAAGACTTTTTTTTGGATTTTCTATTTGTCACATTTGGGAACTATGTTAAAAGAAATACAATTTGAAGCTACAAGATTGTATAAAGATTTAGTTAAATAGAGGTTGGTTTTAAAAGAAGATTTGATATATTTTATACAATATAATCGTTTAACGATGTATATTAAGTTATTAGGGAGAAGGTTTACTACGAGGGTTAAACTGATTGTTGGAATTCATTTGCGTAGAATCTGCACCTATTTTATTATAAACCTGTAGCCTATATACTTTTCATCCCTATGATAACTGATAGTCTATAATAGTAGAATATCCATATATCTAAACAGATAGAGTCAATGAATATTTTAATATTATTTACTGTTGTTTTTCTAATAATTCTGTTTCTTTGTATCCATAATTACATAAGAAGCAATCACATATGGAAGTTGTTTGTCATTACTTGGTTAATGACAATACTTGTTTTCTTTAGTTCTAAAGAAAATATTACATCTTTTAAATTTATCAAAGAGGGTTTCTACTTTGAGGGTAATCCTCTGGATATCAGTTTTGGCAGCTCTCGAAACAATGACCACCTAATTGTATCGAAAGACATTGGAACAGGTTATTTGAACTTGAAAGAGGATAAAGGTAATCTAAAATTTGATTTTGCCAGAAGGTCCATTACAAACGGATTAGTAAGAGTTAACTCAAAGTATTTCAATGCTTATCGCCTGAATTGCGGAGATAAAATACTAATAACCGTAAAAGGTGAGAGTATCGAGATTGCATTGAAAAACGATAAAACTCTCATAAATGTAATCAACAAAGAATATGACATCCCTTTAAGGACTATCGAAAATAAGTTCGGTTTTAAAAATAGCAGAAAATACGATTTAACTGAAAGGGTGTTTCCTTTGGATACTTTAATGAAACATCTTTATCCTCAAAGGAATTTAAGTGCAAAAAGTAGTTATCTTTTTTATACAAGAGGCGATGCTTACCCCTACTTTGCTGTGATGGACGATAACGTTAGAATTATTAAAATGGATCAGGGGGAATATGAAAGACAATTTAAATTTATCGTCAGCGAAGATGAATTTAGTATGGACATTTTCCAATTAATAAAGGGAACATCGATTTGGAGACTTAAGGAGATTGCTTCTTATAACAATTCTCTTGAATCCAATAAAGTGAATAGTACAACAGGACTGAGAATAAGCTTAACTAATCCAGAAATATTTGCCATAAGACTATCTGAAATATTAAAAAACAGAAGGAAGAATGTTTTTGTAACAAATATGATGATTCCCTATTCGGGACTTTCATGGAAAATGATGGAGGTCGGAAATAGATATAATGTGAACGGTTATATTTCAATGTATAAATCCGATGATGAAGATGAATTTCATTTCTATATTAAAACGGGAACTAAACCTATAGGCGGTAATTTTAAAAGAATTTTTCATTATAATATTGATAAATCCAAATTAAAGGGGAATCTGCTTTTAAAAATTGAGTACTATTCAATCCCTTGGGCAATAATTATCTTTTTAACTTGTCTTTTGTTGGTAAAATTAAGGACTTTCCATAATCTAGTAAATAATGATGCAAAAGGTTACCGTTCAGGTACAGATTTTTCATGTATTTTGCTAACACTAGTGGTACTGGATTTTCTTCTGCATCTAAGGTTGTTATTCTCTTACAATTCCTATCTTATTTATCCTTTCTCAAAAGAATCCCTTTTTAATTCACTCTATGCTGTTATTGTATTGCCATTTACTCTTTTTGCCGTCTGGTGTGTTTTTGAAAAGAAGAATTTAATTGACAGATCTCATAAGAATACAAGATCTGAAGCAATGATAGAGCAGAATGTATTTTCCTTAATCATTACAAGTTTCCTCTTAATTAGTTTTGATATGTATGGCTTTATCTATTTCTTAATCTTCAGTTGCTATTTGATACCATTTTTATGCTATGTATTTCCGGAGACTAAAATATATACTAATTATGAAAATGTTTTTAAGAGTCTGTTTTCCAGTCTTAAAAAGAGGTTTTTAAATATTCAATTTTTGTTTTTTCAAAAAATTAAAACAAAAATATCCAAATATTATATACACATAAAATCGGATCCCACATCTGATCTGCTTATAATGTGGGTATTAGGTACTTACGTATTTTTATTATTGATTCGATGTGCTGTTGTGCCACTAGGGATTAAAGAGAGTATTGAATTGTTTGGTCAAAGGTTTTCATTAACAATTATTTATTTACCGGTATTCATATTTATAGGTGGCTATTTACTATTATGGATGCAATCCAAATTAAATGAAAATAAAACTAAATGTATTAACTTATTGCTTATTGTCATGTTAGGAGGAGTATTATTAATTACATTATTAATGGCAATATTTGTAGACGATTTGGGATATGCTATTATAAGCCTGCCACCATTTACCCTGGTAATAATTTACTGGATTCTGAATAACCGATCCTCAAATGGTATAATTTCTGTATCCAAGAATAAATACATAAGATATCTGATATTATCCGGCTATTTCATATTCGCTTGTGGTTTTTCCCTTTATATATTGAAACCATTTGATGTCAGTATGTTAGTTTTGAAACAACAGCTAAACACAATTCCTTCGGAAAGAGTAGCTTCTATAATAAGAAATGATAAAATAATACAGCGTATGTATTTGATCGACGAGAATTCAGTAAAGCCTGAGTTAGCGGAAAAGATATATTCGACAAGAGGAATAGAACAACTGCGCCAAACTTATGAAATAATGAAAACATATGGGAAAAGCGGTTTTTCCGGTAGGGGATATGGAAAATCACCTGTCTCTCAACATATCGGTGGTAATACTTCCCTAAACGATTTTGCCCCTTTGATATTCTTTATTTCACCATTTGGTTATGTAGCGGCTATATTAATTAGCTTGTTAATGTACTTACCCATTAGTTATTTACTATTTGAAGTTCACCGGCACAAAAGGCCCTTTAATAGTAGAATTAAGACTTTCTTTTTTTTAATCTCACTGATTAGCATATCAACATTATTTTTCAACTATTGTTATATGATTGGTATTAATATGAATATTTTTCCTTTATCAGGGAAAAATATTTTCTTATGGGGTTTAAATTCCAGGAGTGACCTGATAGAGGGTTTTGTTCTATGGGGTTTATTTTGTATCCCGCTATTATACATGAGGAAGGATTAAGGAAAATCTATGTCAAAGTCAATGAAACCAGGCAATCCAAATTCTATCTTTGGTATCTTTAATATAATTTTAATTGTATTTATGCTATATATAGCAATTGGGATGTGTAGCTTGCAGAAAGAACCTCTGATCGAGGTGTACCATCCTGAGTCTTATGTAGATAAGGTTAACCTATTCATAAAGGAAAGAAAAATTATTTATAACAGCAGGTCGAAAAAAATAGAATTAAGTGAAGAATTGAAAATCGCTCAGAAAGACTATTACTATGGAAAAAACGATGAATTAAGTATTGATTATGAATTCTATAGAGAAAGCCTACTACGGAAAGATATCGAGAATTTTAATACAACGGAAAGTATTGGTGAAAGAAATAGATATTTTATCATAAAAGACAATAAGCTGGAGAGAATATCACCATATATACATAATATTACAATGCCTTTTCTAATATCCAAAAGATGGAACGGGAGACTTTTTTACAGATATGGTAAAGCCGATCAGAAGCGTGGTGTACTGATTAGTATGAAAAATGGTAAAAAGATAAAGATTTTACAGTCCAAAGGATATGTTAATGCCGAAAAATTTGAGAGTGTCATGCTGAATTCCAGCGAACAAGAAGATGTTGAAGGTCTTGGAGTGACAATTCATTTTGAGGATGGACCCAAATACATAGCTGAGCTGAAATTTTTCGGAGATGATGTCTATATTAAAAACACTACAATAAAAAGTGGATATGAACAAGCTGATATTTCGATTAATGGTGAGTCTATAGGTTTTGGATATTGGTGTCCTTTAAAGAATGAAAACATTATAGCTATTGAATATGGAGAAGATTATCATGAGGAATTTCGTTATTCTACTATTGATGAATCAATCCTGATATCTGAAAGAAATAATTTAGATAAGAAACCTTATTATAATGACGATGATTTCTGGCTCGGAAAGAGGGC
>JANQEH010000088.1 GCA_028278455.1 bacterium | reverse complement strand
AAGCAGTCCAATAGCTCCGACTATTATCGATTTTCCTGCTCCGGTCTCACCAGTCAGGATATTCAGGCCCGGACCGAACTCTATCTCTACATGATCGATTATAGCGAAATTATGTATAATAAGTTTTTTAAGCATTCCGGAGGATTCAGGCTAAAATAAACTGGGAAAGTCTGTTATAATCAATCTGATATTCTACCATATTTTCAGGAAATAATCAAGCAAAATCAAAGTTGTTGAAAATAATAAACCGGGATAATATTTATCCCGGTTCTATTTAAAACAATGTCAATATATACTTTCTATATAAAAATCTCTATCATCTCAATAACTGGTACCCGCCGCCGAATCCGCGGTTAAAAGTGAATCCGAACGAAAGCCCGCTGAAGTTTCTCCAGCTGCCGACATCCCTGCTGAACTGCATGTGGCGGTATCTTAAATATAGGTCAACGAACCACTTATTCGTTGAATAGAATTCCATCCCTGCCATTAAATAGGCTGATCCGGTAAATCTAACCTTGTAATCAGAGTACATGATATTCCATCTTTGATCAAAACCGGATATTTGTTCTCCAATACCGATTACCGGCCCGGCACCTCCTCCGATATAGGGATAGTAATTACGGAGTCTTCCTTCCCGGAAGAAACCCTTCCTGACTCCACCGTAAAACGGTATAAGGACGGCATTCTGTCTGAAATAATTCTGATTACCAAGATTTACAGGAGATGAATACTCTTCCAACGATTTTTTCACTGCATTAAAAATTCCAAGCTCCGCAACAAACAGCACGTCGCGGTCTATCCTTTGTTTGTATACAGGTGCTATTCCAAAAGTTTCTCTGGTATAAAACATACTAAGTGAAGCGGTTCTGACATATGGAGTTGCAAAAAATGCTGATGAATATCTTGGATCCTTGGTCTTTGCAGGATTATTCTTACTGGCTTTTTTTAACGCCATTTCTTGCATTTTCTCGAGCTCGGTCTTGTTGAATTCCTTGCTCTTGACCTTGGTCTTCTCCTGGGAAAATCCAACTGACGAGATGAGCAGAAACGCTAACAGAATGGTGACTGTCTTTCTCATAATATACCCTTTGCATGTTTCTTAATAATAACCCAACTATTCTGTAATACAATCAAGAACTCTGTTTATTCCGATTTTTTACTACTTTATCTCAATTTTATCCGTTTCAAAAGTTCCGCCTTTTTCAGAAACCACCCTTATCGATACAAATGCTCTTGCCGCTTTTTTCCCGATAATCCATGAGGCTGTTTTGGAAGGAAAATCCTTGTCATCATTATAATTCCATCTTCCCGGGAGATGGCCTAGAGTTACTTTCTTCCCCGGTACCATTACATTGGCACCCGTCAGCTCTATCTCACAATAGACCGGTTTGATCAGCTCTGCCTCTATCGCTCTGTCTGTCAGGTTAGTCGGTAAAAAGCCCATATTTGTCACATTAATCTCTACCTTATAAAGTCCTTTTTCGATCTCACTGATCTCCGGATTTTGCCCTTTCAACGAGGGAGAACATTTTGCCAGATAAAGTATCCAGGGCATCTGGATTCTGCATTCCTCCTCAAGAAATTCCGGTGGAGGATTCTGCCTCACAAACATGCTTCTCCAGCCCCCGATCTCTACTTCGCCGAATTCCGGATGTTCATATTTCTCCCATTCAATGAAATAATCTCCACCGAGTTCTTCATCGTCAAATCTCAATCTTTCGATCTCTGTAATTCTCCCATCCTTATCATAATCCTTAGTGAAACCCGGCCAGTATTCCGGTACCCAGCCGATTATCCCCTTATCCCAGTATCCCCAGCTTATTAAAGTCCCGTACCTGTGTCTTTCAGGAGTAGTATAACTCCTCTCTACAGGTCTTCCGGTTGAATTAGTATATTCTGCACCGAGCAGCTTAATCAGCTCGATATCTGCCGGAGGAAAGGTATTCGGATTAGCTGTAGATGGGAGCCTGTATACGAATCCACCTGATGTATGATTATGAACTATACCGGTAATATTCGGATGTTCATTTATGAATTTAACAGTATTGTAAGTCTCGGGCTCTGAAAGTGGAAAAGGTCCTGCTCCCGGCTGGAGGTATTGAAGTTCCCAGTTCCGGGGGAAATTTCTATTAAGATCTAAACCGCCGATACCATCTTCATTGATCCTCCCATCTTTATCGTTATCTATCCCTTCTCTAACGAGTGAATAATACTTTCCACCTGTTTCGTTCTGTTCTCTTCTTATCATGATCCTCGGATCTTCGTCACTTATCTTCCACCTTCCATCAGCATCGGTTATCCTCATTTGTGTCATGTATCCGTCGCCATTGAGATCCTCCGCCGGATCTTCATCACTGAGTCCGTCACCGTCATTATCAACAGGCCGTACAGAGCTTCTGAGTGAAACGCCTTTGAGCAGGGCCAGGTCGGAGCCATCCGGATTGAACTTCGGCCGGATATAAAAAGTTTTTGTATCCACCAGTTCCTTGATCTCATTATCTCTGTCGTAATTATTCAGAAGGTACGCCATTAAATAGAGAGTTACAGCAGAACTTGTGAGTTCACCCGAGTGGATATTACCGTCAACATATAATCCGGGTTTATCTTCTGCAGGCCGAATTTTCTTGTTCGTTACTTCCATGACAAGCAGGTCAATACCCTTGTAACTTTTACCTATAGAATATATTTTAGTCAGATCGGGGTACATTTTGGCAAAATCCCACATAATCTTGTAGGTTTCCTGTGTCGAATAATACCTGTTCCAGTCAACTTTTCCATCTTCACTGACTAACTTGTCCTCACTTGAGCATGAGAACAAAATCAATGTGATGATCAAAAGCCGCAGAATATCTCTAACGGACATAATTTGCCTCATTTCTATTGACATTTTTCACTATATTTACCAAATTTAGTGTTTCAGTAACCAAAATCAATTCATTTATCACCGGATTGCAGAAATATGCCGATAGATATACCGAGACTGACCAAGAAAAGAACCGAAAGTCCCAACTTCCTTATCATAGCCGGAGAACATTCCGGAGATATTCACGGCGCTAAACTCGCGAAAGAGCTGAAAGTCCGAATACCAAAATGCAATATCTTCGGTATAGGCGGAGACCTGATGGCAGAAGAGGGTGTCGATCTGCTCTACCCTGTTGAAAAGATGGCAGTGCTCGGATTTACTGAAGTAATCAGGCATATCCCCTTCTTCAAGGAGGTAATGGAAAAGCTCGTGAACGAGACCGAAAAACGAAAACCGGCAGTCGTGATCCTGATCGATTACCCGGGTTTCAATATCAGATTCGCTCAAAAGATAAGGAAACTATATCCTGCAGAGATGAAGATACTGTATTATATCTCCCCGCAAGTATGGGCATGGAAAAAGGGCAGGATTAAAACACTGGCGAAAAATCTCGACTCTATGGCGGTTGTTCTGCCGTTCGAAGTGGATGTATATAAGGATACCGGGCTAAACGTAAAATTTGTAGGACACCCTTTAATCGAGGTCGTAAAACCTGTTTCAGAAAAGGCAGTTTTCCGGAAAAATGTTGGAGTAGACGACACTGCAAAACTGATCGGGCTTCTTCCCGGCAGCAGGAAACAGGAGATCGAGAGACATCTGCCTGTTATGCTTGAAGCTTTCAGTATCCTGAAGGAGAAATTCCCCGGCATGAAGGCTGTTATAGGAAAACCGGGACTGATCGAAAAAGATTTCTACAGCAATTTCTCCTCATCCGGTATGGGCAATGATGTGATACTCTCCGATGAAACTTACGAGATAATGCACCATGCCGATTTCATAATCACATCATCAGGTACGGCAACGCTCGAAACAGCAATGGCAGGCACCCCGATGTGCATTATTTATAAGATGTCGGGGATCACATTCTTCATCGCCCGAAGGGTGGTTACCTTGCCTTTTATTGGTCTGGCTAACATTGTACTCGATGAAAAGGTTGTTCCTGAGCTGATCCAAAAGGATGCCTCTCCTGAGAAGATCGCGGAGACCGCAGAGAATTATCTGACTGACGAAGAATTATATGGTGAGGTCAGGACGAAACTCTCTAAAACACGAAGTGTCCTTGGAGAGCCCGGTGCGGAAAAACGTGTCGCCGACATGGTGGAAGATTTACTGTAGACCGGATCCTGGATATATGATATGGTGGTTGAATTACTTTAATTTCTTATTTTATTACCGAACCATAAGTCTGTGATAACCTGTGTTTATTTACGAGAAAATAATCGTTGTATTGGACAGGGAGGTCAATGCCGTATATCTCCATTTTTGCAATTTCATAATCGATTGATTTAAATAGTGCAGCTATCTCCTCGATAAAATAAGCCTCATCGACAATCTGCAATAGTGACGGTTTCTCAGATTGCAAAAAAGAGGAAAAACGTGCATCGGGAAGGTTAATGTAAATTCCTGTATTCTGGCCTGCATGTTTATTGAGAGTAATTATAAGATCCTGAATTCTGTTTTTCGGAATATGTTCAAAAACATCTATTAAACATATCAGATCGAACTCCTCTTTTAAATCCAGCGTTACTATATCATGTACCATGTATTGAACTTTGGGATGACTAGAGTTCTCTTTTGCATACTCGATTAATTTATCGGAAAGATCAACAGCAACTACTTCTTTAACATGATCGGCAATAAACTTTGAGCTGATACCTGTACCACACCCCAAATCAAGAACACGAAATTGGGGAGAAAGAAATTGTTTTACCGATGTTTTGATCTTCTCCTGGCGAGCATTTGGCCGTTCATGATCCATTTTTAAATGCTTGAGAAATCCATTGTAGAATTCTTTTATCTCTGAAATGTTATTCTCCATTGGTCATACCTTTAAGTTCAATTAAAAATTCTCGACAAAATTTTGTCTATTGTGTTTATTTGTCTCTCAAGAGAAAATCCTTCAACGTATTCTCTATAACTTTTCGAATCATATGTGGGAGACTCTATCAGATCAACAGCTTCATCAACGGTATTAAAAATTGCATATTCCGGTATAGTGTGTTCGGCTCCGAAATAGTTATGAATTACCGGCTTTAATCCGGCAGCCATTGCTTCCATAATGTTGTAAGCATGTCCCTCATGGATACTGGTTGACAAAATGTATTGCTTATCCTGAAGCCATTCATTCATATCATCGATCCAATCATAAAAAACTACATTCTTTTCAAGTCCCATAGTATTTATCATATAATTGATATAATATTCATACCTCATATCCGTTATATTACCCGCAATATGCAGTTTGTAATCCGTATCTCTATCGGTCAGCGATTTCATGATCTGCAGAGCTAATTCAGGATTCTTCTTGTGATTTATTTTACATACCATGGCTATATCTTTTCCGGGGCTTTTCTCAGAAAAATCGAATTTGCTTAAATCCAGACCGTTGTAGACAACTTCACACTCAACTTTTGAGTCTATATCAGGAATAGATTTTTTTACTATTTCTTTTATATGCGGCGAAACAAAAATTAGTTTATCTACTTTGCCCCATTTTATTTGTGAAGGGAACTGGTCAAACGCTTCGTAGCTGTGCAGTCTGATTAATGTTCTTTTTCCCTGGAAGCTGCAATAATTTGTTCCAAATACGGCAACCTCATTACACCATTCAAACCAGGCGATATCGCACCATTCTACAGCTTTCTTGACTCCATTTTTTTCCGATACAACAAACTTTTCTGTATTATATACACTACTAAGACCATCTATAATATCGTCAATAAAATTATCCAATTCCTTTGCGCAGATAAAAGCTATTTTCTTCTTTCTGCTACTGGTTTTTCCAGTTATCTTCCCCTTCATTTCCCGGAGTTTTTTTTCTAAATCATGCTGTCCGGATTCCATACTAAGTGAGCGTTCAAGGGCTTCTATGCAATCGGATTCATTGTCGGTTTTCTCTGCGCAGACAGCATAAGCGTTTAATGAATCCACGGAGTCAATGAACATAATTCCGATCTGTTTGAAATATTTGTATGATTCCTGGTAATCTGCATTCTTATAAAAATGCAGAGCGATTTTTTCGTTGTATCTGGAATTCTTCGGATCTAATCTTTGTGCCTCCAGAAGAAATGTGAGTGACTCGGTATACATTTCAAGGTCAGAGCATGCTTGAGACATAAGAAAATAAGTATAGTGCTGAGTTTGACTGCACTCCATGTTTTCTCTGAGCAGCTTTAGAGCGTCCATCGGACGATTATGTTCAAGCAGTTCTTCAGCCTGTGTTATAAAGTTGGCGCTTTTTTCTTGCATAATCTTCGGCGGCATTTATCTGGAAAGTAACTGATGAGTCTTTTAAGATTTTTTTATAACTTCACTAATATACTCTGACTATAACCTGTCGTATCAATACTATAATCGACGAAACCGGAGTCTCCCTTGAGAAGTACAGCATATTTTAAAATAATAAACCTTTTGCGGCATCCCAAACTCTTTTGGGCTTGTTTTTTATATCTTCTGCAGGGGCTTAAAAAGGGAGTTATTAAAAAAACTCATCTCACGGAATGAGAAATTGACAGGTCCCGGTGTGGTGTGACTGTGACCGCCAGCATAATCATTGTCACTCTGAAATCAAAGTTTAGTCATCATGAATTTAGCATGCACCGGCGAAGCGGGGAGTTCCTGCGCCTGCAAAAAAATAAAAATATTTCTTGATTTGTCCGTAAGCTATATATATATATTAGATTTAGACGCTGAGGATTGGTGAGAACACCAACGCTCAAAGGATGAAAATCATTGATAGATTTTTGGACTTATCTGAATGAAGGATTATTGGTAAGCCGGGATTACAGCTTCAGGGGATCCTCAAACGTAATCACCACTTACCATAAATAACAAGAAAACTATATCAGCGTATAGCTGTATCCGGGAAGAAGTTTATCGGAATGGATTCGAATATCCCGGTATATATACCCTGAAGCAGGGGGATAATATACATTGTGTTTATAGTTAACGGGAAG
>JANQEH010000069.1 GCA_028278455.1 bacterium | reverse complement strand
CTTTACACTGAGATGGCGACTTTCGGTTCCGCCGGTGTCAGCGAAAAGGAAATGTAATATGCCTGCAGGACTGGTAACGGCAATCAGAACTCTTACGATCTTACCCATTCCTGGTAAGGATTCGAAAGACTTTTCATCTTCCCTTCCGTGGTTTCCACTGACAGGATTACTCTCAAGCATTTTACTTTACTCACTATACTATTGTCTGTACGTAACGGCAGGGCTTACATGGAATGACGGCATTTCGCTGATTCTAGTATTTGCAGGAACGATATTGACCGGAGGCCTTCATCTGGACGGAGCAGCGGATTTTGCGGATTCCCTGGGCTGCTTTCCCGACAAAGAACGTATGCTTGATGTTATGAAGGACTCTCGTACCGGTGTTTTCGGCGGACTTGCGTTGATCCTGATTGTATTATCCAAATGGATTGCATTGTCCAGGTTGATCGATTTTGGTTATATGACAAATCTCATTTCCGCATATGTCATTTCACGATTTATCATGGTATATCTTGCATATCGCCTGCCGTATGCCCGCCCTGAGAACGGAACTGCCGGAAGTATTGTCCATAATGCAACATTTTTACATTTCGTTACAAGTCTCATATCAGCAGCAGCAATTCTGTATCTGTTTTCAGGTCTTGCAGGTTTGATTCTGTTAGCATTTGGATGGCTGATCAGTTTTTTACTTGGTATTTTCTTCAAAAGGAAATATGGTGGAATTACCGGAGACCTTTTAGGAACATCATCTGAAATAGTGGAAACCTCCATTTTATTTGCCGGCGCATTTTTGGCAGGCACGTTAAGAATCATAGGTTGAAAGAGTGATTACTATGAACAGGGAAAGGTGCAAAGCTATAGCTATTCTGGGGACAGGATCGGATGTCGGCAAGAGCATAGTGTGCACAGCTTTATGCAGAATACTCAGCGACATTGGATACAGGGTCTCTCCTTATAAAGCCCAAAATATGTCCAACAACTCATTTGTTACAATTGAGGGAGGTGAAATAGGAAGAGCCCAGGTCGCCCAGGCTGAGGCGGCGAGAATCGAGCCTCATGTCGACATGAATCCTGTATTACTGAAACCTTCCTCGGATACAGGTTCCCAGGTTGTCTTGCATGGGCGCGCTGTAGGAAACAGGAATTCAAAAGAATACTGGAATAATACGAAATACTTCTTTGAGAAAGCAAGAGAAAGCCTTAACAGACTCAAAAATAAATTCGATGTGTTAGTAATGGAGGGTGCCGGATCGTGTGCCGAAGTAAATCTGAGACACAGCGATATTGTAAATTTCCGTATGGCGCACGAGGCGCAGGCTGATGTTTTTCTGCTGGCTGATATTGACAAAGGCGGCGTGTTTGCCCAGATAATAGGCACACTGGAGTTAATTTCGCCGGAAGACCGCGGACTGATCAAAGGGATCATAATAAACAAGTTCAGGGGTGATCCAGACCTGTTCGATGACGGGATCGCGTATATTGAAGAAAAAACGGGCCTGCCGGTGTTAGGGCTTATCCCCTTCTATCACGATATATATGTCGATTCGGAAGATGCCGTAACTCTTTACACAGACCTCAATCCTGAAAAGGTTTTAAACGACAACCGGATAAAAATTGCAGTCATTAAACTACCTCATATCTCAAATTTCACGGATTTCGCTGTTTTTCAGAGAGATACTTCGGTAAACTTTGAATATTTATATGATCAGAAAAAATTGAGTGAATATGATATGGTTATCCTTCCCGGAACGAAAAATGTTCGTTTCGATATTGAGTGGTTAAGGGATAAAGGATGGGAAAAAGAGATCGTTGATTACGCTTCTTCCGGCGGCAGAATATGCGGGATATGCGGCGGTTTTCAAATGCTTGGTACAACTATATCCGACCCTGACGGCGTGGAGGGAACGCCGGGAGAGACTGCCGGATTGAATCTTCTGAATGTAAAAACAACGCTCGCAAAGGAGAAAGTATTAAAACGAGTATCAGGTGTTTTCATCAATTCCGGTGAAGAGTTCAAAGGATATGAGATACACATGGGTGTTACTTCCAGGGATGAGAACCTCAATCCCGTTGTAAAAATATTGTCGGAGAATGGAGAAGAAACCTGCCATGATGATGGAGCGACCTCTGATTCCGGAAGAATCTGGGGATGTTATGTTCATGGACTATTCGATTCAGATAATCTTAGAAATTCAATCCTAAAGCAGTTGAAACCTGATGCGGAAATCGGATGTGCCGGGGATGGTTTCGAAAAAGACTTCGAGCGTTTTAAGAATGAAAATTACGACAGACTTGCAGGTCATTTCAGAAAACATCTGAACATTTCTTTACTGTGGAATATTACGGGTATTAATGCAGGATAATCGGGTAGTGTATGAAGAAAATAAACGAACATATTCACGGCGGAAATGCTGTATATGAATTCGAAAGGCTGGGTATAGAACAAAAGCCAGTAATCGATTTCAGTGTAAATATAAACCCGTTCGGCCCCCCGAATCAGATAAACAAGATATGGCCTTCACTCTCGCATACGATTTCGGATTATCCGAGCATCAACGGAGAAGGGATCGTAAAGTACTTTCGGGACAGATTCGGACTTGGATCAGAATCTATAGTACCGGGTAACGGTTCCACAGAGTTGATCTACCAGGCAATGCAGGCTTTTGCACCAAAGAATACTGTGGTAATCACTCCCTCCTTCCATGATTATACGCGGTCGGCTGTTCTATACGGAAGCGATATCACAGAAATAGATTCGAATTCGCAGAATGCTTTTGAAATTCCGGATATTGAATCGATCCGGGATAAATTCGAAAATGCCGATGCTCTGTTTATCGGTAATCCAAATAATCCTACCGGAGCGCAGTTTGCCAGGGAAAACATTCATTACCTTGCGGAAGATTTTCCAGACAAAATAATTCTTGTTGATGAGGCGTTTATACAATTTGTTGACAACATCAGGGACGCGAGTTTGTTATATTCGGATTTCCACCCAAATATTATCGTTTTTCATTCTCTTACAAAATTCTATGCTCTCGCAGGGCTCCGGATTGGCGCCGTCCTCGGGCATCCGGATACTATCGGAGTAATCAGGAAGTATCAAATCCCCTGGAATATAAATTGTATTGCTGATAAAATAACTCCGCTTTTGAATGATTGTACGGACTATGAACAAATGACTATCGCGACGATACAGTCAGAAAAACAAAGAATCATACACAGCTTCAAAAGTATTAACGGAATAACAATATATCCTTCCAATGCAAATTTTTTACTGGCAAAATGGGATGTTACGGATTACCTCGACGACCTTCTTTCTTTTTTGCTGACAAATGGTTTTTACGTAAGAGACTGCAGGAATTTTCCCGGCCTACAAGATAATTACTTTCGTTTTGCGATAAGGGATACCGCCGACAATGACCTCCTGTTGTCCAATTTACAACGTTGTGTCAGGGCTTATCAATGACAGAAATACTGATTATCCTTGTAACAGCTTATCTACTCGACTCGGCTATCGGCGATCCTGTTTACCGGTTCCATCCGGTGAGAATGACGGGACGATTGATATCTTTTGTTGAAAGGTCACTGTTCCGACTGAAGATGACCGGGATATCCGGCGGAATTCTTCTCCTGGTTCTGGTTAACACAGTGATTCTATCTGTATATTTTGCACTATTCACCGTATTATCAGGTATGCATATATGGTCAGGAGCAGCGCTCAATATATTCGTGTTGTATTCATCCATATGCCTTAAAGATATGTGGGATCACGCCTTACCAATTATAAAGGCGCTTGAACGTGACAACATCCAGGAGGCACGAAATCTTACTCAGATGATCGTAGGGAGAGACAGTGAACAACTTGATAAATCAGGGCTGGCAAGAGCTGTAATAGAAAGCTGTGCAGAGAATTTCGTGGATGGATTCCT